>VAZS01000231.1 GCA_005884855.1 Alphaproteobacteria bacterium
GCTGCTCAGTCAGGCGGGACGCGTTCGGCTCGGCAATATGGTTGATCCAAAATACACGATGGGTGCGTCGATTTTGAAAAAATACCTGGTCTCATGAGAGTGTCACAACGAGGAGTAGGGCAATGAAACTGAATCGAAGAAGCTTTTTGCAAAGCACGGCCGGTGCTGCTGCCGCCAGCACACTTTCCTTCCCTGCCTGGGCGGAGGACCCCATCGGAGTGGCAAGCGTCCACGACCTCTCGGGCGGGTTGGACATCTACGGCAAGCCGATGGTCGATGCGCTGACGCTGGCGGTCGAAGAGGCTAACGCGGCCGGCGGTCTGCTTGGACGCCAGATCAAGCTGATCAATTACGATACGCAGTCGAACATGCAGCTCTACACGCAGTTTGCGCAGCAGGCGGCATTAAAGGACAAGGTTGCCGTCGTCCACGGCGGCATCACCTCGGCTTCGCGCGAGGTGATCCGCCCCGTGCTCGACCGTTTCAAGACGCTGTATTTCTACAATACCCAGTACGAAGGCGGCGTCTGCGATCGCAACCAGTTCGACACCGGAGTTACCCCGGCGCAAACCGTGGAAAAGCTCGTTCCCTACGCCATGAAGAAATGGGGCAAGAAGGTCTATGTCGTCGCGGCCGACTACAACTACGGCCAGATCACCTCGCAATGGGTGAAGAAATATGTGCTGGAAAACGGGGGCGAGGTTCCCTCGATTGACTTCTTCCCGCTCGACGTCACCAATTTCGGCCCGACCATCTCCAAGATCCAGGCAGCGAAGCCGGATTTCGTCTGGTCGGCGCTGGTCGGCGGCGCGCATATTTCATTTTACCGGCAGTGGGCGGCGGCGGGAATGCGGAAGAGCATTCCGATGGCCTCGACGACGTTCGCAGTAGGCAACGAACACATCGTGTTGTCGCCCGACGAATGCAACGGCATGCTGATTTGCTATAATTACTTCCAGGATCTGAAGAATCCCACCAACGCCGCTTTCGTGTCGAGCTTCCAGAAGCGCTTTGGCGCTGATTATCCGAACATTACCGAACTGGCGATGGGGACATATCAGGGCTTCCGGCTATGGGCCGAGGCGGTAAAGAAGGCGAGCAGCGTGGACCGGCTTAAGGTCATTGAAGCGCTGGAGACCGGAATCAGCATCGATGCTCCTTCGGGCAAGGTGACGATCGATCCACCGACCCACCATTGCGTGCTCGATGTTCATATCGCGGAGGTCAACAACAAGAAGCTAAACGTTCTGGAAGATTTCCCGCAGCAGAAGCCGGCTGACACCGCCGCAGTGTGCAATCTGATCAAGAATCCCAACGACAACCAGCAATATGTGATCAAGATCTGAGGCCTGACGGCGTCATGCCTTGATCGGGATGTGAATGTGGATCTCGTTGTTTTAGTGGCGATCCAGGTGCTTTACGCAATTGCCAGCCTTGCGCTGATCAGCGTCGGGCTGGCGATTATTTTCGGCATGATGCGGGTCATCAATCTCGCCCATGGTGAATTCCTGATGCTCGGCGGCTACGCGGCGATCGTCGCGACCAGCAACGGCATGTCGATTTGGCTCGCGATGCTGGTGGTAGCCCCCATAGTGGTCGGCATCATTGGCGTCATCGTCGAACGGACGATCATACGATTCCTGTACGGCCGTATGATCGATACCATGCTGGCGACCTGGGGCCTCAGCCTGTTCCTGGTGGGGCTGACAACAGCGATGTTCGGCAACACCACCGTAGGCATCTCGGCGCCTCTCGGAAGTTTCCAGATCGGCGCCTATCGCACCAGCGTCTATACTTTGTTCGTCATAGCGGTGGCCACGGGTGTTCTGGCCGGCATCTACGCGGTGATGCGCTGGACGCGGCTCGGCCTGCTTGCCCGCGGCACCATGCAGAACGCCAACATGGCGGCGGCGCTCGGCGTCAATCCACCGCGGGTCTATGCTATTACCTTTGGTGTCGGCGCCGCGCTCTCGGGGCTTGCCGGCGCGGTGCTGGCTCCTGTGTCGGGCGTTTTTCCCACTATTGGAGTGGCTTACGTCGCGAAGTCCTTTATCACTGTGATCGGGGGCGGTGCCGCCATTCTCAGTGGAACGGCTTCCGCGTCCGTCCTGTTCGGCACCATCAATCAGATCGCGACGTTTGCCACCACGCCGGTATTCGGCGAAGTGGCGTTATTAGCTGCGGCAATCGTGCTGATCCGGTTGTTGCCGCAGGGGATCACCGGCCGCTTCTTCCGGAGGGGTCTGTGAACGATCGCGCCCTTAATGTCATCGGTCTCGCGCTGGTTGGCGTCGTGGGTGCAGCCTTCCTGATCCTGACCCCGCGGTTTGCGGAGCTCGATGCAGTGCTAGAGCTGACCGTTTTCATGATCATGGCGATCCTCGCGCTCAGCCTCGCCTTGGTCTGGGGTTACGGTGGTATTCTCTGCTTCGGCCAATCGGCGTTCTTCGGATTGGGCGCCTATACCTATGCGATCGCGATGTTCAATATCGGCGAGAGCACGGGGCCGCTGTTACTCGCCATCGGCCTGCCGGCGGCGTTCGCCGCGCTACTCGGCTATTTCATGTTCTACGGGCGCATCAGCGACGTCTATCTGGGCGTCATCACGCTGACGGTAACGCTGATCCTGTTCAATTCCGTAAATTCCACAGCTGGCCCGGAATTCCACATCGGCGTGGCACGGCTCGGCGGTTTCAACGGGATTCCAGGAATCCCACCGCTGAATATTCCAGGCAACAAAGCGGCACCAGTCGACCTCGAGGGCATGTTTTATTTGGCAACGGCCTCGCTGCTTGCAACGTATTTCGGGCTCAGGTGGTTACTGGCGAGTCGGTTCGGCCGCATTATTGTCGGCATTCGGGAAAACGAACGTCGCGCGGAACTGCTTGGCTACGATCCCCGTGTCTACAAGCTTGCAACCTTTACCGTCGGCGGGGCGCTCGCCGGCTTCGCCGGATGCCTGTTCGCCAACTGGGGGGCCTTCGTAAGTCCGACCATTTTCGGACTGGCGCAGTCGGCGCAAATCATCATTTGGGTCATCGTCGGCGGACGCGGCACCCTGATCGGGCCTATCGTTGGCTGCATTGGGATTCAATGGCTCACCACCGCATTGGGGGCGAACCAGCCGAGCGGCTCGGATTGGATGACTAATCTAATGGCGAACGCGCCGTTCATCCTCGGCATCATTCTCGTCGCGTTCGTGTTGTTGGTGCCGAGGGGCCTGGTACCGACGCTGGGGGATATCGGACATTGGTTGCTGCGCCTACGCGCGCGGCCTGCCGCACCGAGCCTCAAGCCAAAACAGGCCGAGGAGGGATGATGGCGGTGCCGCTTTTGGAAACCCGCGATCTCACCATGCATTTCGGTGGCGTCCGCGCGGTGCACAACGTCAATTTTACGCTGGCCGAAGGCGAGCTGCGATGCTTGATCGGTCCAAACGGGGCGGGAAAAAGCACGTTCTTCAAGATGCTGACCGGGCAGTTGGAGCCGAGCCACGGCCGTGTGTTGTTCCGCGGGCGCGATATTTCGCACGCCCACGCCCACGAGATCGCCCGTCTTGGAATCGGCATCAAGACCCAGGTGCCAAACGTCTTCGACGGTCTGAGCGTGCGCGAAAATATCTGGCTTGCGGCCAGCCGCATCCATTCCGTCCGGCACGCCAACGGCGTAGTTGACGAAATGCTTGCGCGTATAGGGCTGATACCCGCCGCTGACCGCCTCGTCGGTCAGCTCGCTCACGGCCAGCGGCAATGGGTTGAGCTCGGCATAGTGCTGTCGACCGATCCGGTGCTCATTCTGCTCGACGAGCCCGCCGCCGGCATGACGCATGAGGAGGTGCAGAAGACCGCCGAACTGGTGCGCGAAATCAATCGCACTAAAGCGCTGATAGTCGTGGAACACGACATGCAATTCATCCGTATGATCGCCAAGCAAGTAACAGTGTTCAATCAGGGCAGAGTGCTAGTGGAGGATGCGGTGGAGGATATCCTGCGCAACCCGCTGGTGCGTGACATTTATCTTGGCAAGCAGGCTGCCGCATGATGCTGGATGTGCAGGGACTGCGAACAGGCTACGGCCGGATACCGATCCTCAACGACGTCAGTTTCGCCGTCGCGGAAGGGGAGTTCATCGGCATTCTCGGCCATAACGGAATGGGCAAGACGACGCTCCTGAAGGCGCTGATGGGATTCCTTCCGGCGACCGGCGGGCGCGTGCACTTCGGTGGTGAGGATGTGACGGCACTTGAGCCCTACCGTCGCGCGCGATTGGGGCTCGGGTATGTGCCGCAGGGGCGCGAGATATTCCCCGCCCTTACCGTCTACGATAATTTGCGCATGGGATGCGCCAAGCAGGTGGGCGCGGAGGACGATGTCATCGAAACGGTACTGCAAGAATTTCCCCGGCTCAAACCGCTGCTTGATCGCCTCGGCGGCGCGCTGTCGGGCGGCGAGCAGCAGCTATTGGCGATCGCACGCTGTCTGTGCGGCAAGCCGCGCCTCGTGCTGCTCGACGAGCCGACGGAAGGCATCCAGCCCTCGATCATCGAGGAGATCGTCGATACCTTGCAACGGCTGCGCGACAGCAGCGGCCTGACCATGATCCTGGTCGAGCAGAACCTGGACTTCATCGCCGCAATGTCGCAGCGGATTCTGATCATTCAAAAAGGCAAGATCACGCGGGAAGTGCAACCGGGCAATCTCGGCGATCCAAGTCTTGTCGGAGAGTTTATTGGAATTACCACCTGAGCCCAGCCAAGCGGGCTGCGATAAAAGGAGAAGAAGCCATGGCAGTCAGACGACCCACTCTAGATCAATTGCGCAGTGTTGCCGAGGATCTTGGAATGCATATGGGCGACGAGGAACTCAAATCTTACGACACCCTGATGCAGGCCAACTTCGCCGCCTACGAAGCAGTCGATGCGATGCCGGACTATATTCCAGCCGTGAAATATCCGCGTACGCCCGGTTATCACCCCGAGCCCGCGGAAAACAAACATAATGCCTGGTATGTCAAAACAACCATCAAAGGCGCGCCAAGCGGTAAGCTTACCGGCAAGACCATCGCACTGAAGGACAACATATGCCTGGCCGGCGTGCCCATGATGAACGGCGCCTCGACGCTTGAAGGCTATGTTCCCGACATGGACGCGACAATCGTGACCCGCATTCTCGATGCCGGCGGCACTATCGTCGGCAAGACCCATTGCGAATATTTTTGTTTCTCCGGCGGCAGCCACACCGGGGCCAAGGGCCCGGTACACAATCCCTATCGGATGGGGTACTCGGCCGGCGGCTCCTCGTCTGGCAGCGGCGTCGTGGTGGCAACCGGCGAAGTCGATATGGCAATCGGCGGTGACCAGGGCGGTTCTATCCGCATGCCTTCGTCATTCTGCGGCCTCTACGGAATGAAAGGAACACACGGTCTTGTTCCCTATACCGGCATCATGCCGATTGAAATCACACTCGACCACACCGGCCCGATGACCGGCAACGTCCGAGATAATGCGCTGTTGCTCGAGGTGATCGCGGGCGCGGATGGGCTTGATCCACGCCAATATGCACCCAAGACCGCCGAGTACAGCAAGGTGCTTGAAGGCGGCGCCAAGGGTCTGCGGATCGGTGTTGTCAAGGAAGGGTTCGGATTGCCGAACTCGGAAGCCGATGTCGACGCCAAAGTCATGGCGGGAGCAGGGTTCTTCAAGAAACTCGGCGCCACAGTAGACGAAATTTCGCTACCCATGCATTTATTGGGCCCGGCCATTTGGCTGCCGATCGCCGCAGAGGGAGCGACGGAGTTCATGATGAAGGGCAACGGGATGGGGACCAACTGGCGCGGTCTCTACAATACGACGCTGCTCGATGCCCATTCGGCGTGGAGACATCGCGCTGACGAGCTGTCCGACAGTCTAAAGATCGTAATGCTGTTGGGGCATTATTTCACGAAGCACTATCGCGGACATTTCTATTCGAAGGCGCAGAATCTGAGTCGAAAACTCGGGGCCGCTTACGATGAGGCGTTGGCCAAATACGACTTGCTCCTCATGCCTACCCTGCCGGTAAAGGCAACGCCCCTTCCGCCGGCCGACGCGCCCCGCGAGCTTTACATTCAGCGCGCGTTCGAGATGGTGCCGAATACGGCGCCGTTCGACGCCACCGGTCACCCGGCGATGACCATTCCGTGCGGTATGAGCGAGGGCCTGCCAATCGGACTAATGCTGATCGGCAAGCATTACGACGAATCGACCATTTACCGGGCTGCCGCTGCGTTCGAGGGCGGCGGCGATTGGAAGAAGATGTAGCAGAGCGACGCGGCCTGCCTCACGCGTAGCAGGCCGCGCTATCAGGGGAGGTGATCATGGATCTCGGACTGAAAGACAAGAGCGTACTTGTGACCGGGGGAAGCAAGGGCATCGGCCTTGCGGTCGCGGAGCTTTTCGCAGACGAGGGCGCCAACGTAGCGATCTGCGCGCGCAACGCCGACGACGTCGCCAGGGCCGTGAAGGCCCTGACGAAAAAGGGGGTCAAGTCGTGGGGCAGGGCGATTGACGTGGCCGATCCGGTTGCGCTGAAGCAATGGGTGGAGGACGCGGCTGCGGAACTCGGCGGTATCGATACCATCGTCTGCAACGTTAGTGCGCTTGCGGTGGGCAATACGCCGGAAACCTGGGATAAGTCATTCCGTACCGACATGATGCATACCGTCAATTCCATCGCGGCGGCGCTCCCCTACCTGGAGAAATCCGGATCCGCCTCGATCGAGATCGTCTCAAGCGTTTCTGGTTTCGAGGTCGATTTCGCCGCCGGCTCTTACGGCGCGATCAAGGCGGCGCTTATCCACTACGCCAAGGGGCTCAGCAGCCAACTGATCGTCAAGGGCATCCGCGTCAACGCGGTGTCACCGGGCAACACTTATTTCGAAGGCGGCATTTGGCATAACATCGAGCACGGCATGCCCGAACTCTATAAGACGGCGATGTCGCTGAACCCTACCAGACGCATGGGCACGCCCCAAGAAGTGGCCGCAGGTGTGGTCTTCCTGGCGAGCCCGGTGGCGAGCCGTATCTCCGGCACAAACCTTATCATCGACGGTGCATTGACCAAGGCGGTGTAAGGCATTGGTCACTGCGCCAGAGGGTCCGCGGGTCGGTCCGAGGTTGGTCCAGCAATCAAAGCGCCATGTCATAGTCCAGAGCTTGTTCGCCGAGTAAGGATTAAAGGTGGTCGAATTTTCGTTGTGGGCCGATGGAAAAGAAAACTCCTCATGACACTCACCTTCTTCGCTATTTTTGCGGTTCTCTCAGTTCTTTTCGGGATCGGTTTCGTGCTGGCGCCGGGAGCGGTGCTTGCAAACTCTGGCGTTGAGAATTCGCCTAACTGAGGGAGCTACAGCTGGGGGATGGTTCGCCGCCATCGTCAACTGCGGCGGCGTACTGACTTGGGGCCATGCCGGCGCGTTGCATTCGCGCAACCTTTTCGAAATAATTGCCGGTCTGCGGTTTGTGCCATCGTGCGTCCATGTTGTTATCGGAGAATCAGTCCGTCACGAGCTTGGCTGTGCAGCATGGCGCAGGCCGAGCCTCAGGACGAGAGGGCATCATGAAGCCGCGGCGATTTGCGAGGGCGATAGCGGGGTTTTGCGGAACCGTCGTTCTCACAAGTTGGGTCCTCGTTCGGCTTGCAGGCATCGATACCGGAATCGAAAACACTGGCGCAATGCCAAGTGAGGAACGCCGCGCAGCATCTCTCAAGGCACAGCCCGAACTTGCAGGCGCATCACAGGCACCGGTCATGGCAGATGCCGTTGTCGCCGATACCGATGTGACGCCGACCGTCAAATCGGTCATGGACGCCATCAGCGAGACCACACTGGACTCGGATGCGCCGGCATCGGTTGCCGGCGCCGCCTTGTCCGATTGGGCTGAGATGCTGCCACCCCAATCACTGGAGGAGCAGCTGGCGACTGTGAGCACGCCTGATCCGGTGCCAAATGACCTCAAGGAGACTGTGAGCTCGATCGAAATTGTGGACGGATGCCTGTCAGTGGACATCTGCATCGACCGATATTTGTGGGCGCTCTACCAGCGGACGCCCAAGGAGGACACCATCAAGGTGCACGAGCAAAGGAAAGTGACAGTCAAGAGGAGGGGCAAAACGGTGACTGTCACGAAGAGCTTTACTAGGCTGCTCGATGAGGACTTCACGTGGAAGGATCCGAAGGCGGCGGAAAAAGCCCGCATGTCGATGATAGACTTCGTCGTTGGAGGGATGGATCGAAGCTTCAAGCTAAAGCTCTTTCATATGCTTCGCGCTGCGGAGGAGGCCGGGCTGTCACCTGGCATAACGAGCGCGTTCCGCGATGACTACCGTCAATCGATCGCAAGCGGGCTGAAGGCGGCGACCGAAAGGTCGTATCACGGCGGGAGCTTCCGCGGCGGCTATGGGTACGGGCTTGCCGCCGACGTCGTGAGCGTCAACGGCGCGACACAGGCACAGCGATGGATTTCTAGTGAAAGCTTGTGGAAATGGATCGATGCACACGGCAAGGAGTTTGGAATTGGGCGACCGTATCTCCATAAGGATCCGCCGCACCTTGCACCGATCGATGGCAAAGAATATGCCGCTCACCAGCGCGGGACGAAAGTTCAACACGCGGGATCAGATAAAAAGAAGCGTAATCGGCTAGCTGTGCGGGACGATCCCAGGGCGATTCGGAGCACCTCGTCGCATCGTCCTAAGGCGGAAATGCGAGTTGCGGCTCAGGTCCGGAAGTGACCCAGACCATTTACTCATTGAAGCGCTGAGCCTCGGTTTTAGGCGCAGGCACGTCAGGGACAAGGTCGCGGGCATACTTAGGTGCAAGGTCAAGCGCATGACCTTTCGTGGTGTGAATCTGACCTGTATGCGGCGATGGCTGCGAGCCGTGCGTCTTGCCGTTGCGGGTCTGGCCGCGCTGATAGCGGCGGGGAATCACGCGGCGGCCAGAAGCGGTTGGGGCGAGCGCTCGGTCGAGGCCATCGAACTACGCACCGCTCGCCACCCGATCATGGCCATCATTTCGCTCCGCAACCAGCGGATCACCGTCTATGATGCCGAGGGGTGGATACTGCGGGCGCCGGTGTCGAGCGGCCAGAAAGGACGCGAAACGCCGGCCGGGATCTATAGCGTCATTCAGAAAGTGGAGCACCATTACTCGAACCTGTATGACGACGCCTACATGCCGCACATGCAACGCATCACCTGGTCGGGCATTGCGCTCCACGGCGGCGTGCTGCCGGGACATCCGGCGTCCCATGGCTGTGTTCGGATGCCCTTCGACTTCGCCGCACGCCTGTTCGACGCGACTACGATGGGCATAAGGGTGATCGTGGCGCCAAAGGATATAGCGCCCGTTGAGCTCACCCATCCGGCTCTGTTGCAACCGAACTCGGATCCCGGCGCCTTGGCCGATGCCCGTAGCGCAGAGGCCCAAGAGTTCGCGCGGAATGCGGTCCAGGCAAGAAACGCTGCGCAGACTGCCGTCCGTGAGGCGATGCGGGCCATGGTGCCGATGCGCACGGCGCAAAATCTGAAGCTCAGAGCCGAAGCGCAATTTGCACACGCCGAGGCTACACTTGGCTCTGCCATCTCGGCCGAGACAAAGCAGCAGGCTGAACGTGATAAGGCGCAGGCGCTCGCCAAGATGGCGGAAGTGCAGGTGCAATGGGACGCCGCCCAGGCGGATCTGCAACCGAAGCTTGATGCCGCCACGTCTGCGCATGAAGCCGCCGCGGCCGCGGAGACTGCGCTGGCCGCGGCAGCCGAGGCGGCGCGCCAGGCCGCGCGCGAACTCGAGCCGATATCGGTTTTGATCAGCCGGAAGACTCAACGACTTTATATCCGCCAAGCATTCAAGCCCATCTTCGATAGTCCCATCATCATCAAAGATCCAGATCGTCCAATCGGGACGCATGTCTTCACCGCCATCGAGCGGTCGAGCGGCAACACCAACTTGCGATGGAGCGTCGTTTCACTGGATAGCGGACGCCCGCCCACTGCCATAGTTGAGCCATATGGCCGGACGCGCGCCACCAGCGTTGGCAATGCTGAGCCGATACCCACAGACCCGGACAGCGCGAGGGCGGCGCTCGATCGTATTGTCATTCCGCAGGAGGCGATGGATCGCATCGCCGGAATCGTGCCACGATCTTCCCTGATTGTAACGGACGAGACGATGAGCTCGGAAACTGGCAAGGCCACGGATTTCGTGGTGCTATTGAGCGGCGAGCCGCAAGGAGGCATTAAGAATCGACGGCGCACTCCGACAAGTGCATTCCGCTACGCCCGCCCACGCCTGCCTTATTGGCGCTCGCCTTTCGGGAAGTCGTTTTTCAGCTGGTGAGCCCGTCTCATGACGGCAATTCCGTTCAGGAGATCGAATTTGGCTTCCTAAGACTAGGCAAGCGCTCGCCGGGGAGCGCACTTCGCAGGCGCTTTCGTCAAAATTCCGGTACATCTGTTTTCAAGGTGGAGCTGAGGGCTGGCCGATCTCCCCGGCGTCGACCATCTTGTCTCTGAAGGTTCGCTGAAGCGCTGTTTGGCGAGTGCTGAAAGAGCAGTCTCTGAACCTAATCAGCGCGTCTGTTACCGTTCGACCCAGTTGCCCAATCGCTTCGTCGGTGAGAATAATCGATCTTGCGCTTCCGAGCCGGTCTATGCTGACTTTCAAGGATGTCAGCGATTCCTTCAATTGCGCAATCTCGGATTGAAGGGCTGGGTGTTCTCCTGCCTTGATCTCCCGAAGGGAGTTGCCAACGGTACGAACTTCGGCTGTCACCGGAGATTGGCCAGCGCCTCTTGCGGCGGCAGATCGATTTTCGACAGCACGGCCTCGGTCATCGTTGTAATGGTGGATGCGCGCTGTCGCGACGAGCGCAACGGTGGCGGCGACGATCACCAAGATGGCCGTGGCATCGATCAGCGCCAGCAACAGCTGCCCAGGGAGCCTCCACAGCCGCGCGGAAATCCCCCTTCGACCGGACTCGGCCATGGCTGCCCCGTAAGCTATCAACTCCCCGCCGCCGCATGGGACAATCCCGTAGGGATGGGACTGTAGTTCAGTACAGAAATGCTATTAAAACGGTGCAAGTACGTACCGGCCATTGCGCTAGATCAAGATTATCCGATGGGAGCGGGCTAGATCGCCCTCCAAGGCGCTGCTTCGGTTGATGGATCGATCTCCTGGATATCGCGTGCAGTTACTGCGCGCTCCGCTGTGCCGCGCGTGGGCGAAGGTTCCGAAACCAGTTCTAGCTCGTCCGTTCCCAAATCGAAGCGTCTGCTGCGCCGGCAAGGCAATCTCCGGCTAGGAACCACGTTCGCTGAGGCGCGTTCGAGGCGCAGAACGAATTTGAGTCCGTTTGGTTGTACTTCGGACGGACGTGCTGGTCGATGACCTGTCGGCCCGAGCTTTTCGCTGACGGTGGGGGCGCAGCAACGCTATCCGCTACGGGCCAGGGCTCTATACGCAACAGGCTTGAACGATGAGGGTCTGCGGAGCGGTTCGAGTCGGTTTGTTCACCATGCTGGTGGCAGCGGCCTGGCTCGGCGGACAGGGCCGGGGACCAATTGCGCAAACACGACAATCCATTTCTCCGGCTGAATTCCCAACTGTAGCAAGAGACCGGCCCGCACGGCGAGATCGCGCTGCGGGTGATGCCGCTGGTGGGAAACGGCGGCATTCGCAATATCCTGGACGTACTCACGCTCGCAGGTGCTGATATGGCGATCGCGCCCGTCGTTCTGGTCGACCGCCTCCCCGAGGCGAGGACACGGTCTGATATCCGCAGCAAGCTTGTCTACATTGCCCCCCTTTTCGCCGAAGAGTTCCATCTCCTGGCGCGGTCGGATATCGCAAGGCTGAGCGATCTTTCGGGAAAAAGGGTCAACCTGGGGGAAGCTGGCAGCGCCAGCGCTGTTCTTGGCCGTGAGTTGCTCAACGCCCTCGACATCAAGGTTGACGAGGTGAACCTCGGGCTAGACGCCGCGCTGGATGAGATGAGAAACGGAAAAATCTCGGCTACCCTGCTGGTCTCGGGAAAACCGGTCAAGTTGCTAACGCGCTACACCCCAACGGATGGCATTCACTTCCTGCCGATCCCGACTTTCCCGGCGCTGCAGCAGGATTTTCTGCCATCGACTTTCGGTCATCAGGATTACCCGAATATCATTGGGATCGGTGAAAGCATTAACACGGTTGCGATCAAATCCGCTCTTTTCGCCTACAACTGGCCGACCCAAAGCGAGCGGTTTCGGCTGTTGGAATTATTCGTGCAGACCCTGTTCTCGCGCTTTTCTGAATTTCTCGGCGACGCTCATCACCCAAAGTGGCGTGAGGTGAACTTGGGGGCATCGTTACCGGGTTGGCGGCGTTTTCGTCCTGCAGAGCGCTTGTTGCGGCGACAATTGGAAGGAGAGGCCGGGCTTCGCGACGCGTTCGACCGGTCTATCGAACAGAAATCTATCCGCAATCCGACGGACCGCGAAGAATTGTTCCGGGAATTCCTGCGTTGGCGAGAACGCAGGCAGGGTAGGTGAGCTAACTTCAGGAGGCCTGATATCATGCGCCATCGGCTGGCCACCGCAGCCCTAATTGCCTTTCTTGGGTCGACCGCCGACGTGAGTCCGCTTGTCGCGCAGTTTGCTCAACCACCGAGTTCGGCTGCGGCGGCGCTTCGTTACGCAAGGGAGCCATTAACGGACAGAGACGCGAGAGCCAAAACAGCCATTCGCGGAGGCAGAAAGCACCACGTATTACGTCCGCCTCCGAACCAGCGGAAGATTGCCGAACGCAAAGGGTATAAGCGTGTCAGCGACCTCGTGAACTTCCCGAAGTTCTTTCCTGGCCTCGGCATCATTTACGTCAAGAGCGAGACCCTTCCGATCGGTCCTTTCTTGTGTTTCGATCGCAACGATCGCTTGATTGCGACTGTCTATATGGTCCCGATAAAGGACATTGACGATCACAAGTCATTCGACGCGGCGGGGTTCGCGGGCCGAGCTGACCACGTCAGCCTCTACTTTAACCCGGGTCATCCAGGAGTCGACGTGCCCCACTACCACGTCGTGATCTGGCATGTGACCAAGAAAGAGGAAGCGCGCGTTGCCAGATGACGCGCACACAAAAAAAGACGCGGACGCCGTTTCCTGCGGCCATGTGCTCCTTAGTCGGCTGACATTGAAGTCGGGTACAACCACAAGCGCATGCGGCCGGCAGCGTTCGCTAGAGCTAGCCCGTTGCTCGTGCATGCAGGCCGTAATACGCGGAAACGTTTGGGAGATCCTCAGCGCGCGGCAGACCAAATGGCACGAGCAATAGCTTGTCCAATACACTCATAGCCCTCTCTCGAATTGTGCAGTCCATCCCACGACACCAGCGCGCTAGCCGCTAGACCCGCTCTCACTGAGTTACGCATCAGGTCAAACCGTGAAAACAATCCGATATGCTCCTTATGTGCAACGTTCGCAATAATCGTCTGCATTTGGGTAAACTGTGAGGAGGACAGAACCTGAGGTGCATATTGTTGATCCATCAGAATTACATCCGATCCCCGCGACTTGAGAGTCCTTACGCCGCCAACTACCAATTCCTCGAGCCCCTTGGTCTGACCACCCCAAGCGATGTCATTGGTGCCTAGCTGCCAAATAACAAGATCGGGTTGGTGAAACAGAACATCACGATCGATACGCGCGACGTTACCAGGAATGGTGTCACCTATTCGGCCGCTATTTATCAACTCGATCTGTGCATTCGGCACCAATCTGATCAGTTCTTGCCGCATTACCGCCGGATAGGTCGCGGAGGAATTCGAAACCCACAAGCCCACCGTCGACGATGAGCCAAGTGCAACCACCTTCAGCCGTGCGCCAGATTTTAGTCTCGTCTCAGTGCGCGGAAGTTTGGCGGCAATGGAAATGTTCGAATTAGCAGCGAGGCATGTCTGCGCCGGCGATCGATTATCCGGCGCTTGGCCCGAAGTGGAACTTGACAAAGCGATCGGAAGTACAATTAAGAGGCCCAACACCCCGGCTATCTGGCGCATCCAGGCGGACCAAAGCGCATGTCGACGGGAACGAAGATTTTGGGCAATCTGAGAGACCGCTTTACAAATAATCTGATGGGCTTTGGTCATTTGAGAGTCCCGAATATCACGAACTAGGGTTTGACAGAGTTTTAAGTCGCTAATTGCGAACCAACCTATTTGCATGGGAAGAGCGTGATGTCGCTTCGCGTCACAAAGCGGTTAGTATTCCACATTGGCGGCTATGATCCGATTTTGCCGGCTGGCGACGCTCATCGACGTTTCCTGCGAGAACTTAAAAGATTCGAACGCACCTGGTGCGTCGAAGCTTCGGTCAGCGCACCGGTCACCAGTCCAGATGAGATGAGGTGGACGATCATCACGAAGGGTTGCAACTGGCGTGTCGAGAACCAATTCCGCTTGGTACGATGGGACGACGTTATTCAAGCAAAAACTCAGGAACCTTTATGGAGGAGGCTTCCCCTTGGAATCTTTGCATTCTTTGACTTTGCTTTCGGAGGCGCGCTTCGGGCTTACCTTCGGATCAATTGGCATTACGCTATATTTTTTCTTTACCCCTTCACGTTGTTTGCATTTCTATCCGTTACCGCGCTGGCTATTGGCGTGCTGATCGGTCGCGCGGATGGATTGATAGGCTCCATAAGCGGGCTTACCGCTTTTGCTATGTTCCTGGCTGGTCCATGGCGTTGGTTGCATCTGGCCTCTCTTTTTGATGACTGGATTTTGGCGCGCGATTATATCCGTGATGGAAACTCGGTTTTGAAACAAAAGCTGGATCGCACAGCGGAGCAGATCATCGAAGCGGCACGCGAACCGGGCGTCGACGAAATCCTGGTGTTGGGTCATAGCCTTGGCGCGGTACTCGCGATTGACTTTATCGATAAAGCACTGACGCTCCAACCGGCATTGGGCTTGAGCGGTCCTCGTTTCGCTTTTATCACAATAGGATCTTCAGTCCTAAAGATTGGGCTGCACCGGCGTGCAAGGGGCTTTCGCGCTGCAGTGGCGCGCGTTGCGACCGCGCCCGGTGTGTTCTGGGGTGACTACCAAGCGCGTGTCGACATAATGAACTTTTATGGCAGTGATCCGATAGCAGAAATGGGCTTAAAAGCTGGTGCCATGCCCGTCGTACGCCGTGTTGAGATCGGTCGCATGCTTGAACACACCACTTATCGGAAGATGCGATTACGATTTTTCCGCCTACATTGTCAATTCATCAGCGGCAACGATCGGCGCGCAGAATATGATTACTTTATGTTGGCGTGCGGCCCGCTTACTGCCGAATGCCAGACGCGAAACCCAGACGGCGCGCAAGGTTTAATTGGGGCGGATGGGGCACTAGTTGCTCAGCCGTGTGCAGGTGTTCGCCGATGACACCTTCCCTAGCCAAGCTAACGTTCGTAGCGTTGGTGATAGGTTGGTACGTTATTCGATTTGAGCACGCACGACGTTCTAGGCATGCTCTCATCGGGCACAACGCCCGCGACCTTCGCGAGAATGTCCTGCTGCTGATATCACTGAGCGGGCTCGGAATTTTGCCGCTGCTCTATGTGGGGACCGCGGTCCCGCGATTCGCTGACTACATGTTTCGTTCGGCGCAAGGCTGGTTCGGGGTTCTGCTCGCAATTGCCGCGTTATTTCTTTTTCAGATGACGCACCGGGCGCTTGGCCAGAACTGGTCGGTCACCCTTCAGTTGAGACAAAATCATAAATTGATCACCAGCGGCATCTATCGGAATATCCGGCACCCGATGTACACGGCGTTTTGGCTATGGGCGATCGCCCAAGCATGCTTGCTGCCAAACTGGTTCGCCGGATTTGCCGGCCTGGTCGGATTTGGATCTCTATTCTTCGGACGAGTCGGGAGAGAAGAACAAATGATGCTCGACACTTTCGGGGATGATTACCGACACTACATGTCCCAGACGTATCGCATTATTCCTCTCATTTACTAACGATTAGGAAACTAGAAATCACGTGCTTATTCTGCAACAGGTGCGTCAAAAACGTCTGCTCGTTGGCAGCTTTTCTTGACGGAATCTCCGGGTTGAATAGGGTGATCTACCGCATGATTCCGGAAACGGCGGACAAAATCGGAGATATTTATGCTGAAATTTATTGTTGTCTCAGGATGCTCACTTGCTCTCGTTGGCGCCGCTGCAGCCGCTGATATGCCCCGGGCACAGCCCGTGTACCAGCAGGCTCAAGTCGGAAAGGCGCCTATCGGAAAATCGCCAATCGGAAAATCGCCTATTGGGAAGACGCCAGTCGGAAAAGCGCCAGCGCCGTTGGTCACCAGGGGCTAAGGCTCGCCACCCTTACAAAATGAAATCAGGTTGAGGGAGGACGGCTTGTTAGCATCCGTCCTCCGAGTAGTTGCGCCTACCTCGATCAGGGTCATGAGGTGTGCCATGAGGGCGCAACACATTCGGTATGGAGTTTTGCTCACAACGTGGGCTTGTTCGGTCGGCGTCGGGGTTGCTCACACGGCTAGTGCTCAGGATTTTGCATCGCGAAGCGATCAACTCCAGATTGAACAAAAGCGTGTAGCTACAAAGCCCAGTTCATCTGCAAACTCGTTGACATCACTTTCGGCTGCTGGATCGGAGCTTGCATCCGAAGCAAAACCAGCGCGAGGCCCGGTCGTCGCCAAAGGGCCATATTACGTGGATTTTCGCGCCCGCACAGCTGCGACCTACGGACATGCTTTTGTTTGGTATGGCAAGACGCGCGAAAAAGCTGTTGAAGTGGCCGGCCTACATCCAGCCGGAGACGTGCTTCCTTATGTCCTGGGACACTTTGTGTTCGTACCCTCCGAGACGGGTGCCAGTTATGGCGATCTAGATGTTCAATACTTGACCGCCAGTTACCGGGTGTACTTGAATGAAGCAGACGCCAGGAAAGTCTTTGGCTTCATCAAAGACATTCAAGCGCATTCCCCCCTGTGGAACGCCGAAACTTACAATTGCACAGCTTTCATAGGCCGAATCGCCACGTTTATGGGGCTGAAGGTGCCGTTTCATTTGCAGGTTCCTGAGGAGTACGTAAATAACTTAAGGCGTCTAAACGGTAATCGCCAAAACGTGCAGCTGTTGGCGGACCAATAGCTCCGCCGCTAACTTATGCTTTCCAATTGCAGAGATCAGCTCGCGCCAGGCCGCATCGCTGATCGGCCGACCATCAACAGTATTCCGCCGATCTGAGGCAGCAACGCCAGCAAGACAAGGCGAAGCATCGCGAAGTCGTCGCCAGATGGCCGCAGCACGCCATGGGTAACCCATGCGACCAGCTTGATCGCGGCGTCGGTTTGGGGGTCAGCGGTCTGCCCGAGCGATGCCATTGCGCCATCAAGGATCTGGCGCCGTTCAGCGACCGCTGCTTCGCGCTCGCGGCAGAACTTGCCGAGCCCGTGCATGCACTCCCGATCCCGCGCAGACATGGCGTCTCTCAATGCCGATTGAGCAACTGTCACGGCGGGCGTTACGCGCGCGGCCCGCGCAGTCGCAACATCGGTCATGTTGACCGACGCGAAGCCAATGCCCGCAGTGACAGCAAAAACAAAAGTCATCGCCCACACAGCCCATCCTGCAATAGAGGTGGCGCGCTGGCCGGTGTGCCAAAGCCCAGCGGCACATGACGGCATGACCAGAGCCGCGAGATCGGCAGCTACGCCAATGGCCAAGAAGAGCCATCCAGCGATGTCGCTCGATCCAAGCGATCGAGCGAACCACCCGTTCGTGGTAACGCCGACTGTGGCGAGGGCGAACGCAGCGGCCATCAAGAGAATCGAAGCGACAGGGTTTGATGGTCTGAGGGCGCGTGATGTGACGAGCGGGAGCGGCGTGGGCGGCGGTTTTGCCCCTTTTGGGTTGATGTAGCGCGATAATCGAAGCAATAGTCTCTTCAGCCATTGGAACCGCTCCATTCGGTTGCGGTGGTCAGGCGCGGCGGCGTGGTGCAAACACGACGTCGCGCCGGTTTGATTCATCAATTTGATTGATGGCCGGCGCTGTTAATCAGCGAATGGTGACACCGTTCGCGCACCAGATCAAATCGCGCGACTCAAGTTCATGGGGATAATCGCTGGGTGAATCTTTCTCCGCCTTTCGGTTGCGTTTTTGCGATGTGCTTTCGCACGACGTCATGGTTTAGGCAGAATAAAGGGTGTAGCGTCCTCCCGTTAGCGGCCGGCGAAATGGTCGACTACATTCGAACCAGGGAGGACGACAATGGGAACTTGGCTCAGTGAACGAGAACAGCGCCTTGTCGCAGGCGCCGAGGCGGCATCGGCCGCAACACCGGTTCCGACTCAGATTGTATCGAACGGCGAGTATTTGCCGCCTTCGCAGAGCGCGACTCAGAAGAAGGTCGAAGCTCGCATCAATGAGTTGGCCGAACTTAATGCCAAACGGCTCGGCTTGAACCGCCGGCAGTTCATGCGTACGAGCTGCGGTATGGCGGCCGCCTTTCTCGCCATGAACGAGATCTACGGCAACGTCTTCCAGGTCACGGCGGCCGAGGCGCGAGAGCCCGAAATGATGCTGGCGCGGACGAAAAGTCTCGCAGGGCAGTTCGTGTTTGACGTCCAGACCCATTTTGTGCGGGACGACTTCAACCATCAGGAGCTGCTGGGCCTCGCAGGCTTCGCCAGCGAGCACTGGAATCCGCAGATGAAGCAGGAAGGCGTATCATCGCTCGCGCGCTACAAGTTCCAGAACTACATGAAGGAGATCTATTACGATAGCGATACCACGATGGCGCTTC
>VAZS01000232.1:0-11390 GCA_005884855.1 Alphaproteobacteria bacterium
AGTTCGCCCGAGAGATCGGCGATGCGTGTGGTGCGAAGCGCTGATATGGCGCGATCCGGCTTGCGCGCAGTCAGATAGACCATCGCCAGCCGTGCCGCCACCTGCGCACGCGCCGAGCCTTCCAGCCGTTTGTCGATCTGGTACTGCAGGAGTTCGCTAGCCTGATCGAGCAGGTCCACTGCCACCAGCCGATCCGCAAGCCGGCGGATCATCTCGTCGCCCCGCCGCCCGATCGGCGTCAATTCACGATATTCGTAGAACATCCCGAGCGCGTCGACGGGCGGAAGATCGTCGCCTTTCGGACTGAGAAAGAGCTGCGCGAACAGAGCCGCCGCATCGTCCTGGCACTGTCGGGACGCGTCAGAATTGGGCTGCAGCCTGGTCGCTGTCCGCACTGCCGCGAAGGATTCGCTGTAGCGGCCCTTGTCGGCATAGATGCGCTCAAGCAGTTGCAGCGTCCTCACCTCAATGCCGTCGCCGCGCCACATCACCGAAAGCGTTTCAACTTCCCGTAACGTCTCCGCCTGGCTTATTTCGTTGCGCCGCTGCTTCATGATGATCGTCAGCAGCTTGGCTTCGGCCGCGGCGGCCCGGTCCCGGGAGTCAATCGCGCTCTTGTAGTAGTCGAGCGCGTCCCTGTCGTGCGCAAGGGCTTCGGCAAGCCGCCCGCGCAACACCGAGATCGCGGGCCTCAACTCGGCCGAAATGCCGACGACATCAAGGTCGCTGCTGCGTTTCGCGGCTCCGGAGTAATCTTTGACCTCAAGGGAGGCAAGCATCGCATCCGCTAAGAATACGCCTTGCAGCTCGGAGGGCAGCGAGCTGATAACAAATTCGGAGTTCTTGAACTTCTCGCGCGCCTGGGCCCATTTCCCCAGACGGGCGTCAGCTAGCGCTTGCCACATCTGATAATCGAAGTTGGTTCCGATCGCCGGGCTGGCGAGGTCTTTCAGTCCTTGTTCGGGACGCCCCATCAGGCTGCTCGCGACCGAATGCACGATCAGCGCGATCGGATCCTCAAGCCCTGGTTTGGCGTCGGCCAGCGCAAGATCGAGAACGCCCTTGGCTTCGGGGTACATCGCCCGCGAGACATAGAAGCGCGCAAGATCGACCCCGCCCTTGGCTTCGGGGTACATCGCCCGCGAGACATAGAAGCGCGCAAGATCGACCCTGGCCGATGTGCGTTGGTCCGGCTCGGCTGTTGCTGCAGCGGCAATGAGCTGATGTTCCCGCGCAAAGAAATTTTCGGTCTGATTTTTGCGCCACTCAATGAGATCGAAAATCGGTCGGACGGCAGTCGTAGCGCGCTCCGCTCCGGATGCAGCCGAGGACAGCGTCAAGCCGCCGGGACGCGCCAGAACGATTCTGCCGGAAGCGATTTCGGCGGTCACGTCGTCGGAGGTCGGACGTATCGCGATGCCGTGGATCGACTCGAGGAACGAAAACTCGACAAAATCCTGTCGCTTGATGAAGCCGCGAACAGGTGGCGGCGCCGTAACCACCATGAGGGTATCGCCGGCGTCAGGATCGACGAACCGGTGCAGAAGGCCAGATTTCGACAACGGCACGATGACATTTGCAAGCGAGGGGTCGATGATGTTGCGTATCGCCGTCAGCGGCTGGATCGGCGTCCGCATGGTATCGGCAAATGTGAGCGTCCATCTCGCGCCGCTCGCCTCGCCTGCCAGCGAGGGTATCTGAGGCCGGTTCAGTCGAAGCCGGATCGCCTGCCCATTGTCAAGCGGCAGCCGGGCAACCTCAGAGAGGATTGATCCGCGTTTATCGCGGATCGGCTCGAGATCGATCCGTTCCAGGGAATCGAACACCAGCCAAACGGCATCCGCGTGACGAAATAGTGCCGCAGAGGTTGCTGCAGCGAACGAAAATGTCAGCTCCAGACCATCGCTGGATCTGGAAGCGGTTACACCGGCGGTGGCATCAGCGCCCGCGGCTGCCGGCGAATTGCTCTCCGCCGGCGGCTCCGTCGCGGCGAGGCTCGTTTTTGGCGGCACCTCCATCGCTGGCGCCGCGACCTCCTTTGCCGCGCGCTCGGGCACCCGCGGTTCGCTGACCGCTGGCATTTTCGCCGCCGGATCGGTCTTGATGTCGAGGTTGGCGTCTTTGCCGATCGACTCCGATGTCGGTTGCACCATTTGGCCAGATTGCAGCAGCGGTGCGGCCGGTTCGACGGATTTCTCTAACCCAGGCGGGGCGATCGCCGCGGCGGGGCTCGCTTCTGGAGCGATTGAAGGCGGCGGTTCCACTGGGCCGGTGGCGGCTGTCGGAGCAACGGTAGTCGCGGGTGCTCGCCACGCCTCCGATGCGCGCGCGGAGGAGGCCCGCGAGTTATCCGCTTGCTGGAAGGCAACGTCGACCAGGTAGTTTTTCTCTTCACGGAAGGAGTGGACATCGACATTGCCGATGAAACTGACTTCCACCGCGCTGGTGTCTCCCTCGGCCCTCTGTTTGATCGAGGCGATGTTGGATGGCGCTGCCTCCTTGGCGTCCGCCAGATCGAACGACAGCACGGCATTGAACAGCAGCGTCAACTTCTGATCGTTCAGGACGGAGGAAACGCCGATACCGTCCGGGATTTCAAAGACGAAACGGATGAAGGTCGGCTGCACCGATGTGCGCACGCGAATAGGTGCGCGCTTTTTCGTCTCTGCGGAAACGCGTTGCCGGCGCAAGGCGCGCTCGGCGGCGCGCGCGCGCTCGGCCAGCTCGCGGACTACCTCAGTGGGAAGGCTCGGGGGCGGACCGTTCCATGTCTCAGGCAGCATATCGATGAATACTCGTTCGCCCGCGGTCATGGTGTTGATGGTCACCTTGCGCGCCAGCGACAGGCGGATCGCCGAGCCGTCGGGATCACGCCGCGCCGAACCGACGTAATTGGGCGCGGCTTCGGTCCAACCATCGAGCGGAATATCCACCGGCTGGGAAAAACGGATGACGAGTATCGTACCGGCCGTGGTCACTTCAGATGAGACGTCCTCGGCCAGCTTGAAAACCAGTCGGGCGAAACCGCCGGAGGCAGAGAACGTCGCTTCGCCCTTGAGCGGATCCGCCCGGCAGGCGGGGGAAAACGTCACAATGGTCAGGACCAGCGCGCCAATGATCCATACCGCTTGGCAGAGGCAACGACGGGCACTCCCCGCTACCCTGCGGTCCAAAGCAACAAATCCAGCGACAACCGCTCGCGGCATTGCAACCCAGTCTTCCGGTTCAACAATCTAATCGCCAGCGGGAGGCCCACACACGCACCCAAGCACTGCACGCGCGCCCGCGCATTTGAATCTAGAATTGGCGATTTAAGGACTTGTTAAATATCCCCGCTAATTGGGTCTTTGCTGCAGCATCTTGCCTTCGATTTTGGGAAGGTCGGCGGCAGATGCCGATTTATCGGAGCCGGCGCGGCGGGTGAGTTCGACCGTCAGGCGCTCGGCCGCTTCCGTCGTCATCAGGCCCAGTATATCGGACATCTTGCGCGGTGCGATCTGCGAGGCGATTTCGATCAGCACGGGCATTTCGAGGCGATCGAACACCTTGGCGGCGTCCTTTGGCTTCATGCCCTCGTACATGGTAATGATGCCCTTGAAGCGGGCGGAATCGGCTTCGGCTTTGTGTTCGGTCGCCGTGTTGATCCGCGATTCCACCCCCTTCAATTCCTCGACCCGCGATTCGATGCGCTTCTCGGCCGCCTTGAGCAGGCTCTCGCGAATATCGATTTCGCGGGCCCGCGATTCGAGTTCCTGCCGCCGCGACTGCAGCCGCTCTAGAATCGCCCGCTCTGAGGCAGATACCGGCGGAGTATGGTCGGGATACACGAGCGTGCCGTCCGGCCGCGGTGTTTCCACGGCGGGCGCCGGGCTGGCGGATTCCTCCTTGGGTTTTTCCTGAACCGAACCCGTAACATCGCTCGCCTCGCGTTTCCGCGCCGGAAAGTTGAGCATTTCCTGCGCCCATGAGTGCTTGGTCGATTGCGGCTGATAATTGAAGACATAGCCGCCAGCCACGAACAGGCCAGCGATCTTCAGCGTTGCGAGTCCTGCGATCGCGACCAGCACTACCGGAATGACGCGAATGTCACGAAACGATTTCATGCGGCGAGGCCATCAGACCTTCTGCGCTCGGAAAACGCCTTGGCCGCCGCGGCAACCTGCTTGGCGGTGGTTATCCCGGGGGCCTCCGGCGCCGGTGGGATCGAAGGCCGCGCGGCGATCGCAATCTTCGAAAGCCGTCGGAATACACCCTCGCCTTCCGCGATCTGGTTTCTCAATTGCCGCGACATCTCTTCCGCCGATGCGAGCTGGGCGCCGAGATTCTCGTTGACGTCGCGCACGGTATGTTTGAGGCCGCCGATGGCGCGCTCGGCAATCTCGGTTGCCGTGATCAGCTCGCCAATTGTTGCTTTCAGCGAATGTTCGTCGGCCTTCAAACGCTTCAGCCTTTTGTTGAGCAGCATGCAGTACCCAATCGTCAGGATCAGCAGTACCGCTACCAGGCTCTCAATCGCAATTCCGAGTAAATGACTCATTGGGCCTCCATCAATTTAGTTTGCTCATCGGCTCTCTCAAACATCGCAAACGTAGTATTCGGCTTGCGTAATTGCTTGCTGACGCGAATGGCGACACGGTCGCCGACCCGGCCCATTCGCCCCTCCGTCAGCGTGACGCTGCCGCAGCGCACCGCGACCAGCGCGTCGGCGCGCATTTCCAGCGGCAGGGTGTCGCCAACTTTAAGCATCATAAGCTGCTTGAGCGGAATCTCGGCTTCGTAGAGCACCGCATCGACCGAGATCTGGGCTTGGGCTACTTCGGTCGCAAAGTGACCTTCCCACACCGGATCGCGGCCGAATTTTTCGCCCATGAACATCTGCAGCAGCACGCTGCGGATCGGCTCGATCGTCGCATACGGCAGCAGCAGCTCGATGTTGCCGCCGCGGTCCTCCATGTCGATGCGCAAGCGCACCAGAATGGCGGCGTTTGCCGGCCGGCTGATCGCGGCGAAACGAGGATTGGTTTCGAGCCGGTCGATGTTGAAGCTCACCGGAGACAGCGGCCTGAACGCCTGCTCGGCATCGGCCAGCACCACTTCCACCAGCCGCTTCACCAGGTTGGTTTCGATCGTGGTATAGGGCCGGCCTTCGATGCGTAGCGAGGTCTGGCCGCGGCGACCGCCGAGCAGAACGTCGATCATCGAATAGATCAGGCTGGAGTCCACGGTTGCCAGGCCGAAATTGTCCCATTCCTCGGCCTTGAAAACGCTGAGCACCGCCGGCAACGGAATCGAATTCATGTAATCGCCAAACCGCACCGAGGTGATGCGATCGAGCGAGACTTCGACGTTATCTGAAGTGAAGTTGCGCAGGCTGGTGGTCATCAGCCGCACCAGGCGGTCGAAGACGATTTCGAGCATCGGCAGACGCTCGTAGGACACCATCGCCGAATCGATGATGGCGCGAATGCCGGAATTATCGTCGAGGCTGACTTCGCCGGCGGAGAAACCGAGCAGATTGTCGATTTCTTCCTGCGACAGCACACGCTCGCCGCCATTCTTGCTGCCGCCAAAGTCGCGGCTGCCGTCCTCGACCATGGCGGCCCATTGCAGCGCCATGGTGCCGGAGATTTCATTGGCCGCAGACGCTTCCGCGGCCTGCGCCGGGTCCTCGGAATCCAGCGAGGCTTCCCATTGGGCTGCAATTGCATCCTGGTCGACTGGATCGTTGCCCGCCATGTTTTCAGATCCGTCCCGTCACTGAACGACGATTTCCTTGAACAGCACAGCGTTAACCTGAACTGGTGAGACCGCGGTATTGACCCGGCGGGTCAATTCTTCCTTCAGCCGAAACAGGCCCGCCGATCCGTTGATGTCGCTGGCCCGCAGCTCGCGCAGATAGGTCTGAAAGATGTCGGTGACGCGCGGCATCGATGGCTTGATCGCCTCGATCTGCCTCTCTTCCTTGACCTCGAGCACGACCTTGACCTTGAGATACTGGACGCGCTCGCCGGGGGCTCCAATCAGATTGACCAGCATGTCCGGTACATCGACGAATGCCGGCGGCTTGCGCGGCGCAGCCTCCGCCTCGGCATGCATTTCGTCGCCGGTATGCCGGGCGAAAAAGTACCAGATGGTGGAGCCGCCGCCGACGACGGCGAGCAAGCCCACCACCGCGATCATCAGTTTGAGTTTGCCCTTGGCGCCGGGCACGGGTTCGAGTGCTTCGAGAGCGCCGTCTGCCTGTTCGTTCTCTGCCATCGCCCCGCTCGGTCCGGTCTCAAGGAAATGAACTCGATGCCGCAAGGCTGGCTACGACGCGATACAATTGGCCCCCAGCGCACCCGCGCTCTTCGGAGGTCACGCTAAGGTAACAATGGTTAATGGAACCTTTCTATCGGCGATGAAGTAGGAAAAACTTGCCGGGCAAACATGGTCAACAAGACCTTATTGCCGCGCTCCGACCCGCCGGCGAAACAGCTAAGTCCCTAAATATCCGCGATTTTCCGATTTGGCACGGCTTTCGCTCTGTCTCCTGGCGAACCGCGGCTTGGGAGAGCCTCGGCGGTTCGAAAGAGATCGGCAAACGGCCTGGGAGGGCTTGCTGCGGATCGGTGAAGGGGAGAACCACCGATGGAGAATTCGCTTCTCGTCGGACTTTCGCGGCAGATGGTGCTGGAACGGCAGATGGATGTCGTGGCCAACAACATCGCGAACGTCAACACCAGCGGCTTCAAAGCCGACAAGTCGCTGTTTCAGGAATACCTGAAGACCGGCGCACATGAAGACAATTTCGTCGGCAGGGATCGCGCCGTCAGCTTCGTGCTCGACAGCGGCACCTTCAAGGACTTCGCGCAGGGTCCCTCCGAGCAAACCAAGAACCCGCTCGATGTCGCGATCGATGGCGGCGGTTTCCTGGTTGTGCAGACCGCAGCCGGCGAGCGTTATACCCGCGACGGCGGATTGCAGATCAACAATCAGGGCCAGCTCGTGACGGCGGCTGGCGATGCCGTGCTCGGCACCAGCGGCCCGATCGTATTTCAGCCGACCGACCATGACGTCAGCATCGCCGCCGATGGCAATATCAGCGTTCTCGAAGGCGTCAACCGGATCGACTCGGTACGCGGCAAGCTGCGGGTCGTGAGTTTCGCGGACGCGCAGAAGCTTCTGAAGGAAGGCTCTAACCTGTTTTCGGCCGGCGCCGCCGCCGCTCAACCGGACACCGCCTCGAAGATCCGCCAGGGGTTCGTTGAAAAATCCAACGTCAACTCGGTCGCGGAGATGAGCCGCATGATCGAGGTGACGCGCACCTACACACAAATAGCCAACATGCTGCAGCAGCAGAGCGACCTGCACAAATCCGCGATCGAAAAACTCGCCGACGTTCCGGCATAAGGAAACTGATCCATGCGCGCTCTCTATACCGCGGCGACCGGGATGGCGGCCCAGGAACTCAACGTTCAGGTGATCTCCAACAACATCGCCAACTTGCGCACGACAGGCTTCAAAAAGCAGCGTGCGGCGTTCCAGGACCTGATCTATGACCATTTGCGCCGGGTCGGGGCCCAAGCCTCGGATCAAGGTACGATCGTGCCGGTCGGCGTCGACGTCGGCGGCGGCGTAAAAACCGTCGGCACGCCACGGCTGATGACGCAAGGCACGCTTTCGATGACCGGCAACGATCTTGACCTTGCGGTGCGCGGTGAAGGATTTTTCAAAATCCAGATGCCCGACGGCTCCTTCACCTATACGCGTGACGGCTCTTTTCAGATGGACGCGCAAGGCCGTATCGTCACCGCCCACGGCAATCCGGTGCAGCCGACGATCACCATCCCGCAGAACTCAAGCGGCATCGCCATTAACGCGCAGGGTCAGGTCACGGTCGTGCTGCCGGGCTCGACGGCGCCGAGCAACATCGGGCAGATCGGGCTGACGCGTTTCATCAACAAGGCGGGCTTGCAGCCGATCGGGGACAATCTGTTCACGGAAACCCCGGCGTCGGGCGCTCCGCAGGACGGCATAGCCAACACTGACGGCTTTGGCGACCTGCAGCAGAGCAATCTCGAGCAGGCCAATGTCGAGGTCGTCTCCGAAATTTCCGACCTGATCGCCGCACAGCGCGCCTACGAAATGAACGCCAAAGTGATCAGCGCCGCCGACCAGATGCTGCAGTCCACTGCTGCGCTGTTCCGATAACGGGAAGCTGTTGATGAATTTACGCTCTCTTCTCTTCGCGACCGCCCTGCTCGCACTGCAAGCCAATGCGGCATTGGCTCAACGCAGCGACGACGCCATCGCGGCTCCCGTGCTTCGCGCCAGCATCACGGTGTCGGGCGAACTGGTGCGGATCGGCGACGTGGTCGAGAACGCCGGGACCGCGGCCCAAATCGCGATCTATCGCGCGCCCGATCTCGGCACCACTGGCACGCTGCCGGTCGACCAAGTGCTGACCGCGTTGCGCGCACACCAGGTGATTGGTGTCGATGCGAGGGACTTGCGCGAGATTTCGGTGACGCGGTTGGCGCGCACGCTCGACAGCAAGGACATCGAGCTGCAGGTGGCTCGCGCGCTTGAACGGCGCGGCGGCCTGGGCGATGCCTCCAATCTCAGCCTGACCTTCGATCGCGACGTGAGGGATTTGAGGCTGGAGGCTTCCAGCACCGGCGACATGCAGCCGGTATCGGCCCGTTACGAACCGCGGTACGGCCGCTTCGATGTCACCTTTGAGATCGCGAACGACCACCCTGCCGCGCCGATGCGCCTGCGCTTCACCGGCACCGCGGTCGAAACCGTCGAGGCCGCCGTGCTGGTGCGCAACATCGAACGCAACGAAGTGATAAAATCATCCGATGTCTTGCTCGAGCGGCGCCCGAAGGCTGAAATGGGCGCCGACGCGCCAGCGCGTGATCGCGCCGTCGGAATGCAGGCGCGACGCCAGCTTCGCGCCGGCCAGGCGCTGAAAGCGGCGGATCTGGGCAAACCTGATCTGGTGCAGCGGGATCAGACGGTGACATTGATCTACGAAGCCACAGGGCTGTACCTCACGGTTCGCGGCAAGGCGCTGGAGAGCGGCACTGAAGGCGACGTGGTCAGCGTGCTCAATCTGCAATCCAAGCGCAACGTGACCGGCACGGTGATCGGGCGCGGCCAGGTCGCGATCTCGGTCGCACCGCCACGACCGGCTGCCGCCGATACGACCTCGTCGCTACGGTCAGACCAAACGGCAGCACCGGTCGCGATCGCCGCGAACAGCAACCCGCCAGCCGCTCCGAAAGCAGAGTGATGTTCATACTGATGTCCAAGAACCGCATCGTGGTCGCCGGCGCCTCGCTGGTCATGGTCAGCCTGGCGAGCGGATGCTCGTCGATCGACCGGCTGTCCCAGATTGGCGAACAGCCGAAGCTGGCGGCGATCGAGAACCCGACCGCGCAACCCGGCTACAAGCCGGTGCAGATGCCGATGCCGAAACCGGAGACGGTATCCTACAACGCCAACTCGTTGTGGCGAAACGGCAGCCGGGCGTTCTTCAGGGACCAGAGGGCCGCGCGCATCGGCGACCTGCTTACGGTGACCGTCAACATCACTGACAAGGCAAACATCGCAAACGAAACCCAGCGCAGCCGGAGCAACAAGGAAGATTCGGGAATTTCCGACTTCATCGGCGCCAAGACGCTGGGCGTCCAGGCGCAGAAGGTTTTGCCGGGCCGTATCCTGACGGCGGATTCCACTGCGTCCAGCGACGGCAAGGGTTCGGTCAACCGCCAGGAGGCACTGCAGACCAATGTCGCAGCCGTGGTGACCCAAGTGCTGCCGAACGGCAATCTTGTAGTCGAAGGCAAGCAGGAGATCCGCGTCAATTTTGAGATCCGCGAATTGATCGTCGCCGGGATTGTGCGGCCGGAGGACATCCAGAGCGACAACACGATCGACTCCAGCAAGATCGCGCAAGCCCGCATCGCCTATGGCGGCCGCGGCCAAATTACGGATGTGCAGCAGCCGCGCTATGGGCAACAGGTGATGGACGTGCTGCTGCCGTTCTGAAGATGATTTCCCCTCGCAAGAGGAGGATCCGGAGGGATCGGCGCGAAGCCCAGACCCCGATTGAGAGCTCCCACATCTCATCGCGAAACCTGGGCGCGATGCGATGTAATACGCGGCCTCCGTCAGCTCCCTGCCGGAGGCCGCGCTTTTGCGCGGTTACCCCATGTCGCCATAACGGGCAACCCCGCGCTTGATGGCTCTTAATTTTACCCGTTAACCATTTATTAATTATGCATTTGCGGGCACGAAAAGGCCGACCTAGCGTTTGTTGGAGTGCTGCTCATTAACCAACGAATTGGTACGTGCCATGGCTTATAGAATGTATGGAGCGTTGATCGCTTCTCTCAGTGTAGCGGCGCTTATGCTTGCCGGGGACGAGACATTCGCCAGGTCGGCAACGGCGCGCAGGGCAGCGTTTGCTTCAACGCATTTGAGTTTCCATCCACCAATCGGCCACTCGCTCCGGCATCACCGGAGAAGCAATCTGGGAATCTTTTTGCCAGCTATAGGCGGATTCTCCGGGCCATCGAATGGCGAACCCCTGCTCGATGGTACGCAACCAACCTCAGGCGATGTGAACTACACGTACAAGTATGATGTTCCCTGGGATTGGGTGCATCGATTTCCGCCGGTTGTCACACCTTCTGACCGACCGTATGTGTCGAGCTGCCCCGCGGAGACTGTAACGTTTCCTGGGCGTGACGGCGGTGATCACACTGTAACCATCGTGCGGTGCTATTAAGTCACCAGGCAAGGTCATTTCCGCTTGTGCCAATAAGCGACCCGTCGAGAAGTTATCCGTTCACCTCTTCGGATACGCCGTGAAAGTATAATCTTTTGCCGCCACGGTCGTATGGCAGGCGTGCCCGCATTTGGCGTCGCTGCCATTGGGCGTGAACGTGTCAGACGCGGGATCATAAAGAAATTGGCCACGGAGCGTGCGCTGACGCCGGTGTCCTACATCAATCTGTCGGTGGTCAGTCGACGAACCTCACTCGACAAAATCGTTGGCAAGCGCGAGCAAATTTAAATTCGGCACCCCTAAATGGAACAGTAATCATCGCCTGTCGTTGGCTGTTCCAGATTCCCAATTCGCGGGAGGCAATATGGACGCCCTTGAAAAGGACCGAAGCGCTGAGCAGCCCGAGCGCGAGCGCAAAAGCGTTGTCATCCTGTCGGACCGCTCTCGTGAGATCATCCGGCTTTTTGAAGAGCTGCACAGAAAGCGGCAACAGGTTGACCAGCAGCGCAAGCCCGACCCGGTCTCGCGCAGCGCCGGCGACAGCGCCTAGGGCCGAGCCCGATGAAACGTTGCCTCCACTCGTGGAAACCAGACCAAGACAATGGATTTC
>VAZS01000232.1:11451-16740 GCA_005884855.1 Alphaproteobacteria bacterium
GAAGGTGTGCGGTATCGGACATATGAGATGAGCGCATGCGAACAGATTCTGAACCGCGGTTGATCTCGCAGCCTTGGCGCCCGCGGCGGCTGTTTTCTCGTCCCAGTTCTTGTTCTCCCGGGGAGCAAAAGCTTTGAAGTTCCGCCGTTTGGGCGGAACGAAACGCGGGGGCGGCCCTTTAATCTGTTTGGTGTGACCTCGGAGCTTGCCTAATGCGTCGGTCACCATCAATCGTTCCAGGCAACGACCGCGATGTCTATCTTGTGCTCGACGACTTCGGCCGGATCGGGTCGGCCTGGCGCGAGACCAATGTCGATGAGACCGATCTCGAAACCGTCATCACCGATCTGCTTGAAGGTCAGTTCTGCAATCCCGTCCGCATCATCGGTTTTAATACGGCGGAGGGCTGGTCAAGAGACGTTTCGGAAGACGTCGCCCGCGAACTGTGCCAACGCTGTGCGGATCAGATGCGCGAACTACCCGGGTTCCTGCAGCAGTTCGTGGAGCGCTACGAGCCGCGATATTTCGGCCTGCAACTCGCGTTGCCGATGCGCTACTGATGAACTCCGCACTGCGCGGGCAAACCTTCCAGCTTCAGCGTGTCAATGCGACATAGCGCGACCAGCCTCTTGGCATGCTTGCATGCAGCGGCGGCAAGATTCTGCGCAGATGCGGCAATGCTCGTGCATGTCAGCGTGACGCTGGCATTCCTCCCCGCATAGCCGGCAGACTGCCGCACACGCGTCAAGCATGCGCTTGATGATCTCTTCATCTGAGCCAGTTCGGCGAGTCGCCAAACGGCCGGTCACATTGCAAATATCTGCACAGTCGAGATCCAGCCGAATGCATTGGGTAAGGTTCTTGACCGTATCTTCGGCAAGACAGGCATCGGCGCATGAGGTGCAAATTTGAGCGCACGAATAACATTCCTCAATGCACTTGATGAGTGCATCGTTCGTTTTGCCGCGCACGTCTGGGTGTGTACTGATCATTTCCTGGGCGTGCATTTGACCTCCTGCTCGGATCGCTGATCACCCCGACCGGGCAAATCCCACATACTGCAAAGGTTCCGAACGTGGCTTCCGACCAGCCACATGATTTTTGCGCGGCTGAAAATCCAATGAGCAAAGGCACCGCCGATCGTGTCCCGGACGCGGTGCGGCGCGCCTTCGGCGCTGCGCCGCAGAGCCGGGACCCACGGCTGTAGCGCCCCATTGCACCGTGCGGACCGTGCGCGCAGACACGAAATTCTCGTTCGCGATCAACGTGATTTGGGTAGTCCAGTCCTTTCCGGAAAAATATTCGGCTTCTCCAACAACCCAAATCAACTCTACAACTCCCGCCATCCCGTCCCACAGAGGGGCGTGCGCACGTCACGGACGTTGGTGCGGGATGCGATGGACGCGGCAGCATGCTTGACGAAACCTGCTGATGCGGACGGCGAAGTCGTGTGGTCCTGACGCCTCGATGCCGGCGTCAAGTGAGCGGAGGCAACTTCGCTTGCGACGGTGACAAAAAAGCCCGATCACCGGGGAGATCACGAAGGAAACCGTTAAAACCATTGCGCGGGGAATGCCGGGTCGTTCCGGTGTGACCGTGGTGACTATGCTCGTATGCTTTTTATTTTGCATGCGAGGCTGCGGGCGCATCGCGCGCCCGGCATTCCCTGCGCCCTTTATTTTTTCGAGGGTGACTGTTGGCAAAGCTCGGGCGTTTTCACGCCGCGAGAACGCGGAGGTGTGTGGGAGGACGCAAGGCATCAAAGTTGTCATTGCGAGGAGCGAAAGCGACGAAGCAATCCATCTTCGATCTGGCGATGCGGACCCATGGATTGCTTCGCTCCGCTCGCAATGACGGCGCAAGAGGTGAGATTCGTCGGCGTTCGAAAAGTTGTGTGTCGGAAATTTCGTCGCTGCCCATCCTTCGAGACGCCCGCTCCAGCGGGCTCCTCAGAGGCTGTGAATCTTTCGATTTTGGTTGCGCCGTGAGGATGAGCGTGATTCGTGTGTAGCAACAATTTGGAGTTGCCGCGATGGCCGACGAGGAGCTTTTTGGCGCCCTTCCAGTGCAGATGATTGCCCAGGCTTTTGACCCGGGTCGTCCGCGGCTGCGTGAACCGGTACGCGATCAGATTGAGCTGCGCGCAGTGGATCTCGACAGCTTGATTGCAGCGGACCATCCAGCGCGGGTGATCTGGGATTACGTCCGAGGGCTTGACTTGCGCCCGTTAGAGCAAGCGGTGCGGGCGCGTGAACACACGCCGGGTCAGGCTCCGGTCAGCCCGCGACTGCTGCTGGCGCTGTGGCTTTATGCAACCAGCGAAGGCATCGGAAGCGCGCGAGCGCTAGCTCGGATGTGCGTCAGCCATGACGCTTATCGCTGGCTTTGCGGGAGTGTAAGCGTGAACTATCACGGTCTGTCGGACTTCCGGACGGCGGATGCGAAGCTGCTCGATCAACTGCTGACCGAGAACGTCGCGACATTGTCCGCGGCCCATGTGATCAATCTGGATGAGGTCGTACAGGACGGGGTACGAGTGCGCGCGTCGGCCGGTGCGGGTTCGTTCCGGCGCAGCAAGACGCTGCACAAAGAACTGAAGAAAGCGCGCCGACGGGTTATCCAGCTCAAGCAGGAGGTCGATGACGATGCTGACGCCAGCAACCGCCGCATGCGCGCCGCCGGCGAACGAGCGGCCCGCGAGCGCGAGGCCCGTGTCAGCGCGGCGCTTGCCAAGCTTGCACAGATCGAAGCCGAGCGGGAACGCCGCGCCAAAACCAATAAAAAGCAGATTGCCAAACAGAAGGAGCCTCGAGCCTCCACCACTGACCCGCAAGCCCGCATCATGAAGATGGCCGATGGTGGTTATCGGCCGGCCTACAATTGTCAGCTTGGCACCGTTGCGAACGGCCAAATCGTGGTCGCGCTCGACGTGACGGCTATCGGCTCGGATCGCGGCCTTATGCCACCGATGCTCACGCAGATAGAACGGCGCCATGGCCGCAGGCCCAGACGTTACCTTATCGATGGCGGCTTCAACAAGAATGACGATACCGAATGGGCTGCCAGCATCGGCGTGAATGTGTATGGGCCGCCGATCCGCAGCAAGCACCAGACCAATCCCTATGCGCCTCGTCATGACGATGGTCCCGGCGTCACCGCCTGGCGTAGGCGCATGGACAGCCCACACGGCAAGGCCGTCTACAAGCGACGCAGCATGGGTGAATGCATCAACGCCCGATTCCGTCAATGGAACCTACGCCAGTTCCTGGTGCGAGGACGCCTCAAGGTTCAGGCGGTGCTGGGCATGTTTGCTCTCGCCAACAACATCCTCCAAGGCCACCGCCTCATCAATCTCGCCACATGAAAGATATATTCAATGCGAGATGCACAAACCGGCTCTCCCTCGACCAAGAAATTGAATAGCTTCACACGCTCTCAGGATGAAGGTCGTGACAGATGAGGTCGTGACATGCGACGTGAGTTCAGACCCTCATGGTGAGGAGGCGCATCGCGCCGTCTCGAACCACGAGGCCCGGGCTGTTTGAAATTCCACGGCCGTCATGGCCGGGCTTGTCCCGGCCATCCACGTTTTAGCTTGCGATGATTACGAACAGATCGTTCCCAGTCGTTCGGACGACGGCTGAGGATGAAAACAAAAACGGCCGCAGTTCATGTCGAATCGTGAAGACGTGGATGGCCGGGACAAGCCCGGCCATGACGGCGCAGGGCTATCGGAGACGAGAGAAATTGATCTAGCCCGCCCGCGCCGCCTTCTTGCGATAGGCCAGATGCACCGCGCAGTTGCAGCCGGGCGGATGGGCGGCCAACTCCTGGGCCGCGATATCGTTGGCGGGTTGCGTTGCTGCCGGCGCCAGCGTCGGCATGGCTTCTTTGACACGACGATCCTGCGCGGACTGATCTTGCGTGGGAATGTAGTTCAACACCGGCGCCAGCCAGCGCTCGGCCTCGGTCACGCTCCAGCGCTTGCGTGCCGCGTAATCCTCAACCTGGTCGCGTTCGATCTTGCCGACCCCGAAATAGAAACTCTGCGGATGGCTGAAATAAAGCCCCGATACCGACGAGCCCGGCCACATCGCAAAGCTTTCGGTCAGCTTCACGCCGGCGGTGTTCTCGGCATCGAGCAGCGCGAACAGCGTCGCCTTTTCGGTGTGATCGGGTTGCGCGGGATAGCCGGGTGCCGGACGGATGCCCTGATATTTCTCGAGGATAAGATCTTCCGGCGACAGCGCCTCGTCGGGCGCGTAGCCCCAGAACTCCCGGCGCACCCGCGCATGCAGCCGCTCGGCAAAGGCTTCCGCCAGACGATCCGCCAGCGCCTTGCACAAGATGGAGGAGTAGTCGTCGTTGGCATTCTTGAAACGGTCGGCGACCACGTCCTCTTGGTTTTGCGGCCCTCATCGGCAAAAACAACGATATCGTCACCTTCGGCATTCGCCGGCCAGAAGCCGATGGTTGCCTGCGCCTTGAACCAGTTCTCGCTCACGATCAGGTCGAGCATCTTGCGCGCGTCGTCATACAGCGAGCGCGCGACTTCGCCCACCTTGGGATCATCGAGAATGGCGGGAAAGCGCCCGGTCAGTTCCCAGGTCTGGAAGAACGGCGTCCAGTCGATGTAGTCGACGAGCTCGGCCAGATCGTAATCGCGGAAGCTCTTGACGCCGAGAAATGCCGGCTTCTTCGGCGGCGTGTCGGCAAAATCGATCTTCACGGCGTTGGCTCGGGCATCCGCCAGCTTCAAACGCTTCTTGTCGGCCTGCGCGCGGAAATGCGCCGCGGAAATCTTGGCGTAGTCGGCGCGAACTTCGGCGGCATAGGCCTCGCGCCTGTCCGCCGAGAGCAGCGCGGAAGCAACGCCGACGGCGCGGCTGGCGTCGTTGACATGCACCACCGGACCGCTTCGGTAGTTCGGGTCGATCTTGACGGCGGTATGGACGCGGCTGGTGGTGGCGCCGCCGATCAACAGCGGCACCTTCATGCCCTGACGTTCCAGCTCGCCCGCCATGAAACTCATCTCGTCGAGCGAGGGCGTGATCAGGCCGGACAGGCCGATGATGTCGGCGCCTTCGGCCTTGGCGGTCTCGATGATCCTGGTGGCGGGCACCATGACGCCGAGATCGATCACCTCGAAATTATTACATTGCAGCACGATCCCGACGATGTTCTTGCCGATGTCGTGAACGTCGCCCTTGACGGTGGCCATCACGATCTTGCCGGCCGAACTGCGGCCGTTCCCGGCGATGCCGTTGGCGAGGTTACGCGCCTTTTCCT
>VAZS01000340.1 GCA_005884855.1 Alphaproteobacteria bacterium
TCTTTCCCGTGGACGTCTTCGGCAAGGCATCGACAACATCGATCCAGCGCGGATATTTCCATACGCCGATCTTCTGTTTGACGTGCTCCTTCAGCGCATCATGCAGACCCTCGGTTTGCGCGCCCGCGCGCAGCACCACGAACGCTTTCGGCTTGAGCAATCCTTCAGGGTCGGCTTCGGGCACCACGGCGGCCTCGAGCACCGCCGGATGGGTGATCAAGGCGCTCTCGACCTCGAACGGCGACACCCAGATGCCGGATACCTTGAACATATCGTCGCTGCGACCGCAGAACGTGTAGCGCCCTTCCGCGTCGCGCACATATTTATCGCCGGTACGGGTCCAGTGGCCCTCGAACGTTTGACGGCTTTTGCTGCGCTGATTCCAGTAGCCCTCCCCGGCGGAGGGTGCATCGACCAGCAGTTCGCCGACCTCGCCATCGGCAACGTCCTGGCCGGCTTCATTGACAAGCCGGACCCTATAGCCGGGCACCGGGCGTCCCGCCGAGCCGTATTTGATATCGCCTGGCGCATTCGACAGAAAGATATGCAACAGCTCGGTCGAGCCGACACCATCGAGAATGTCGACCCCGAACCGTGCCTTCCAGGCGTTGCCGACAGATTCTGGCAACGGCTCGCCGGCCGAGGTGCAGATCCGCAACCGCGAGCCGAGACGTTCGTGCTTCAGCGCCTCTTCGTTGAGCATCGCGGAGAACAGCGTCGGCACCCCAAAGAAGATGGTTGGATTATATTTGTTCATTAGCGCGAACATCAAAGCCGGTGTCGGACGCTCGGGATTGAGAACGGTTGAGGCGCCGACTGACATCGGGAAGGTCAGCGCGTTGCCGAGTCCATAAGCAAAGAACAGCTTGGCCGCTGACAATCCAACGTCGTCTTCGCGAATGCCGAGTACTTGCTTTGCATAGGTATCCGCGGTGGCGGCGAGATTCGAATGCAAATGCCGAACGCCTTTGGGCATGCCGGTCGAGCCCGACGAATACAACCAGAACGCCGGTTCGTCGGCGTGGGTGGCGGCGGTGATGAACCTGTCGCTTTCGGGCGCAAGTTCGTCCGATAATTTCTTGTAGCCGTGCGCGTTCTTGCCGGAAACGATGACGTGATCGAGGTCCGGCATTCGCCCCAACATATCCTTGACCACAGGCAGCATCGCTTCGGAAATGAACAGCACGCGTGCACGGCAGTCCGCCAGCACATACGCGTATTGATCGGAGGTCAAAAGCGTGTTGAGCGGCACCGGCACCACGCCGGCCCGGATCGCGCCGAGAAACACGACCGGAAAATCCACCGTGTCGAGCATGATCATGGCAACCCGCTCTTCGCGGCGCACGCCGAGACGGCGCAGCATGTTGGCGAGCCGGCAGCTTTGTTTTTGCAATTCGCCGTAGGTCAGCTCGGAGGCCGTGTCGGTGAAGGCGAGTTTGTCAGCGCGGCCTTCGTCGATATTGCGATCGAGCAGCCAGCTCACGGCATTGTAGGAACCGGAAATGCCGCTCATGCCGTGCTTCCCTCAGCCAGGCGTGTCATGAGGCTTCCTTCCGAGTTTTCAAGAACTATAATTCATAGAAAGGCACTACACGCGCTTGCTGTCAATCCGTCTCGGCACTATGTTTCCGCACGCGCGCTACGCCGCCAATCCGAACAGGGGACATGAGCGAAAATCCGGATTCCGAAACGGGCTTTCTCGAGCAGCTCGGACAGCGCGTCCGCACCATGCGTGCGCTGCGTGGGATGTCGCGAAAGGTGCTCGCCAAAGTCTCCGGCATTTCCGAGCGCTACATCGCTCAACTTGAAAGCGGCAAAGGCAACGTGTCGATCGTGCTGCTGCGGCGCGTCTCGAATGCGATTGGCGCGCATCTGGAAGATATCATTCCGGCGAGCGAACCTTCGCCGGACTGGCCCGTCATTCGCGATTTGCTGCGCAAGGCGACGCCAACCCAGATCGCGCAGGCAAAGGACGTTCTCGCCGGCCAAGGTGTCGCGGCGCAACGGCGGACGTTCGCCGGCATCGCCCTTATAGGCTTGCGCGGCGCCGGCAAATCCACGCTCGGCAAGATGCTGGCAAAAAAGATCGGCTGGGATTTTGTCGAGCTGAACAAGGAGATCGAGGCGCAGAACGGCCTGTCGGTTGCCGAGATCATCGCGCTCTATGGCCAGGAAGGATTTCGGCGCATGGAGCAAGCCGCGCTCGAGCAATTGCTGGCGCGCAAGGAGCTGATGGTGCTGGCGACCGGCGGCGGCATCGTTTCCGAGCCGCTGAGCTTCGAGCTGATACTCTCGTCGTTCTACACCATCTGGGTAAAGGCCGAGCCGGAAGAACACATGGCACGGGTGCGCCGCCAGGGCGATCTGCGTCCGATGGCGGACGATCGCTCGGCGATGGCGGAACTGCGCTCCATCCTGAAGAGCCGAGAGCCGCTCTATGCCCGCGCCTCCGCCGTGGTCGATACATCAGGGCTTTCCGTTGACGCCGCGGCGGCGGGCTTATTCAGTGCGGTGACGCCGCTGCTCGAAAACGATGCGCGGATGTTCGCGCACGGCTGAAGCTGGTCTCGGAGGGAAAGCGCTTGCCCTCCCCTGCAGGCCTAGTAATTTGGTGTGAATGCATAGTCCATCTCACGATTAATCCTGTTCTCGCGGAGACCGCCGCCATGATGAGCCAGGAACAGAACGACCTGATGACCCGGACCGGGCCAAAGGATCCTTGCGGGAAATTGATGCGGATGTACTGGCAGCCGGCCGCTCTCGTGGACGAACTGCAGGGACCGCGTCCGCTCAAGCCGGTCAAAATGCTGGGTGAGGATCTCGTGCTATTTCGGGATGAACAAGGCCGCTACGGCTTGATGGAGCGGCACTGCGCGCATCGCGGTGCCGATCTTGCGTTTGGCCGACTGGAAAACGGCGGCCTTCGTTGCTCCTTTCATGGCTGGCTCTACGACACGTCGGGCCAATGCCTGGAGACGCCGGCCGAGCCAAAACAGTCGCAGCTCTGCAACAACATCAGGCAGCGCGCTTATCCGGTAGTGGAGAAGAACGGCATCCTCTGGGCTTATCTCGGCGAAGGCGAGCCGCCGGCGTTTCCCGAGATCGACTGCTTCGTCGCGCCGGATACCCACACCTTTGCGTTCAAGGGCCACATCAATTGCAACTGGCTGCAGGCGCTCGAGGTCGGCATCGACCCGTCACATGCCTCGTTCCTGCATCGTTTTTTCGAGGACGAGGATACCTCAGGCGCTTACGGCAGGCAGTTCCGCGGCGAGTCCGCCGGCAGCGATATGCCGATGACCAAAATCCTGCGCGAATACGATCGACCCATCATCAATGTCGAGCAGACCGAATACGGGCTGCGGCTGATCGCGCTGCGCGAGATCGATGAGGAGCGGACGCATGTTCGCGTCACCAATCAGCTTTTCCCGCACGGCTTCGTCATACCCATGAGCACGGAAATGACGATCTCGCAGTGGCACGTGCCGGTCGACGACGAGAACTGCTATTGGTATGCGATCTTCACCAGCTATTCGGCCCCGGTCGACAAGGACAAGATGCGCAACCAGCGCCTCGAGCTTTATGAGCTGCCGGACTATCGCTCGCGCAAGAACAAGTCCAACGCTTACGGCTTCGATCCGAACGAGCAGGCGACCGCGACCTACACCGGCATGGGCAGCGACATCAACGTGCACGATCAGTGGGCCGTGGAATCGATGGGCCCGATCCAGGACCGCACCCGCGAACATCTCGGTCAGGCCGACAAGGCGATCGTACAGTATCGCCGGCTGCTGCGGCAGGAAATCGAGAACGCCGCCTCCGGCGCCAAGCCATTCATGT
>VAZS01000341.1 GCA_005884855.1 Alphaproteobacteria bacterium
GAGCACGATGTTGCTGTCGATCCGGCGTTTCGTCAGGAAATGTGGAATCGTGCCGGAGCGGGTGCGACTTTTCCGCAGATTTTCATCGGCGAGATCCACGTCGGCGGGTGCGAAGAGCTCTATGCGCTCGACCGCGAGGGCAAGCTCGATTCACTGCTGGCGGGCGAAAAGGCCAAACCATGACTGCTGACCTCACATTCACCGCCGCCATTGTGCAGATGCGGACCGGCCTTTTGCCCGGTCCAAGTCTCGAGCAGGGAACAAAGCTGATCCGGCAGGCCGCCTCGCGGGGCGCCGATTATGTGCTCACGCCCGAGGTGAGCAACATGATGCAGCTTAACCGCAAGGCGCTGTTCGAACATCTCGCCTCGGAACAAGACGATGTCTCACTTAAAGCCTATCGCGCGCTCGCCGCTGAACTGAAGATCCATCTCCATGTTGGATCGCTAGCGCTGCGCGCCTCGCCGGAGCGGGCTGTGAACCGGTCGTTCCTGATCGGTCCGGATGGCCTCGTGATCGCAAGCTACGACAAGATACACATGTTCGATATCGAGCTACCTGATGGCGAGAGCTACCGTGAATCCGCCAACTATCAGCCGGGGAAACCGCTGTTATATCCGACCTGCCGTGGGGCCGCATCGGGTTGACAATCTGCTACGACTTGCGCTTTCCGGCGCTGTATCGGGCGCTCGCCGAAAGCGGCGCATCGTTTCTCACGGTGCCATCTGCTTTCACCAGGAAAACCGGCGAAGCGCATTGGCACACACTGCTGCGCGCCCGCGCCATCGAGAATGGCTGCTTCGTGTTCGCGGCGGCGCAGGGTGGAATGCATGAGAACAAGCGCGAGACCTATGGCCATTCGCTGATCGTCGCTCCCTGGGGTGAGGTGCTCGCCGAGGGCGGTACCGAACCCGGCGTTTTCATGGCCAGGATCGATCCGGCGAAAGTCGAGGCCGCGCGCAAGGCGGTGCCATCGCTGCAGCACGGCCGCCGCTTCAGCGTGGCAGATCCCAAGGGCGGCCCCGAACATCTGCACCTGGTGCGGGGATCGGCATGATCCGATATGCGCTGCAATGCGAACGCGGCCATGCGTTCGAAAGCTGGTTTCAAAACTCATCCGCCTATGAGTCTCAGGTCAAGCGCAAGCTGGTGAGCTGTCCGGCTTGCGGTTCGGCGAAGGTCGAAAAGGCGATCATGGCCCCGCGGATCGTCGGCAAGAAAGCGGCCGAAAGCCCGGAAAACCCGCCCGCCGCGCCCGCGGATGTCGTAGCAGCTCCGGCATCGACGCCGCTTCTGATGGCACAGGAGCGCGAGCTGCGGGCCAAGCTCAAGGAGCTGCGCGATCACATTGTGAAGTCTGCGGACAATGTCGGCGAGCGCTTCCCAAACGAAGCCCGCAAGATGCATTACGGTGATATCGAGCATCGCCCGATTTACGGCGAGGCCTCGCCGGATGAAGCCCGAGCCTTGATCGATGAGGGCGTGGAAGTGACGCCGCTGCCGGTACTGCCGGAAGACCGGAACTAGGCGCCTCGACTCAGACAACGACCAGTAGCGCCACCCCCGCCACGATCAGCGCTATGCCAAATATTTCGCGCGCCAACAGCGGCTGATTGAAGGAATAATACGCCACGGCTTGCGCGAACAAGACTTCGACGAGTGCCAGCGTACGCACATTAGCCGCCGCGGTAAGCGCAAAGGCCAGGAACCAGAACTGCGATGCGAACGCGCCCATGAAGCCCGCGAACATCGAGGGCTTCCATAGCCCCAGGATTTTTTGGAGCACTTCGGGCGCGCGCGCCAGAAGATAAATCGTCAGCACAAGCGTCTGCACAAACAGTCCAAACACCAAGGTATAAGATGCCGCGGTCACGAACGATACGCCCGGCACCGTGATGATCGCCCCGCGGAAGCCAACCGCCGATAGCGCGAATGCCGCCGCCGCGACCAGCCCGATAATCGTCGGCTTCAATTCGGCAAAGCCTTTTTCCCCGCCCGGCCGAAGAGCGGTGATGATCACGCCAACGGTCGCAACTAGAATCGCCACCACCTTTAGCCAAGTGAGATGGTCGCCCAGAAAAATAAAGCCGAAGATCGCGGTCTGGATCGCCTCGGTTTTCAGATAAGCCGTCGTCACCACGAACGAACGATCGTTCATGGCAAGCAGCATCAGTCCGGTGGCGACAATCTGGCTTAGCGCGCCAAGCAACAGCCACGGCCAGAACGCAGGCGCCGGCCAGGGCACGCTGTCGCCGGTTGCTGCCAGCACCGCCGCAAAGAATACAATTGAGAACGGAAACCCAAACAGGAAGCGGATGTTGGTGGCGCCCCAGGTGCCGAGGGGGCCGGTCAACTGCCGCTGCATGGCGTTGCGCGCGACCTGTCCCAGCGCCGCGGTGATCGTAAATGGAATCCAGAGCGAGGCGATGCTGAACATTTGCGGGGGGAGGGATTCCGATGGCGGGCGCGAGGCAGCCACCCTGCCGGGCGCGGCCGATAGCGTCAACCATCAGGATTGCATGCACCAACCACGAAGTCGTCGCTGCGAACGCAGGAAAGACGGCTTTTTCTTCGCGGTGCTCAGACCCCCTGCGCCACCATCATGTAGTTCACGTCCATGTCGGAGGACAGACTCCAGCGGTCGGCGAACGGGCTATACGCGACGCCGGTCTGTTCGATGATGGCGAGCTTGTTGTTCTCCAGATGACGCGCGAGTTCGTCGGGGGTAACAAATTTGTCCCATTGATGAGTGCCACGCGGAAGCCAGCGCAGAACATATTCGGCGCCGACGATGGCGAGCGCAAAGCTCTTCCAATTGCGGTTCAAGGTTGAAATCACAATCAGTCCGCTCGGCTTCAGCATCGCCGCGCAGCGATTTAGGAAGATGGCGACGTCGCTGACATGCTCAACCACTTCCATCGCCAGCACGATATCGAAGCGCTCGCGCGCGTCCATCTGCTCGACAGTGGTGCAGCGATAATCGATCGACAGGTGACCCTTGTCGGCGTGAAGCCGGGCGGCGGCGATGTTGCTGACTGATGGATCGATGCCGATCACCTGCGCGCCAAGCCGGGTAAACGGCTCGCACAGCAATCCTGCGCCGCAGCCGATATCGAGTATGCGCAGACCGGACAGGCAATTCAGGCTTTTGACGTTGCGCTCGAACTTGCGGCATGCGGCATCGCGAATATAGCTTAATCGCAGCGGATTGATCCTGTGCAGCGGCGCCATCCTGCCATTCGGATCCCACCATTGGTCCGAGAGTTTCGAGAATTTTGCGACCTCGGCGGGATCGACCGTGGTCGCCCCGGCGCGAGGAGCAATTGCAGGCGAGTTTTCTTCTATGGCCATGGATGACGCGCCCTATCGCGCGGTGATGTAATTGCGAAACGCCAGCGGAGAGGCAATGGTCGAGATGGTTTACTTGCCCTCGCCGACGCCC
>VAZS01000233.1 GCA_005884855.1 Alphaproteobacteria bacterium
ATCATCTTTATGTGCGCGAGCAGGAGTGGGAAGCGGCCCATACGGTGTGGGTTTGGCCGGACCGCTCGCCATCCATGGCGTTTGCATCCCGGCAGGCTCGCGACAGCAAGCTGGAGCGGGCCCTGATCGTGACCTTCGCGCTGGCCGAACTGCTGGTAGCCGGCGGCGAGCGCGTTGGTATCCCCGGGCTGATGAGTCCAACTTCCAGCAGCAGCGTCATCGACAAGATGGGACAAGCGATGCTGCACGACGATGCGGCCCGCCTGAGCCTGCCGCCTTCATTTGTGCCCTCGGCGCTGGCGGAGATTGTAGTGTTGTCGGATTTCTGGTCGCCGATCATTGAAATCAAGCACATGCTGGCGGGATTGTCGGCATCGGGTGCGCATGGCACCCTGCTCCAGATCGTGGACCCGGCTGAAGAGACGTTTCCGTATTCCGGCCGCATCGAATTCGTCGAACCGGAAGGCGGCGGCGAAATTACCGCGGGTCGCGCGGAGCGATGGGCGGAGGATTACATTGCCCGGGTGGCCTTGCATCGCGAACAAATCCGAAGCGAGACCCTCAAGCTTGACTGGCTGTTCTCGACCCATACTACCAGCCGCTCGGCTGCCGAGCTGTTGCTGTTCGTGCATAGCGGCATGATGGTGAACAAGGGCAGCGCACGGATCGCCACGGTCAAAGCGGGGCGAAGCGCATGATCGCGGGGCTTCCTCTCTCGTTCGCCGAACCGATGTTGCTGCTGGGCCTGTTGAGTCTGCCGGTGCTGTGGTGGGTGCTGCGCGTCATGCCGCCGCGGCCACGACGCCTTGAGTTCCCCCCGACCCGGCTGCTGTTCGACATCGCGCCCAGGGAAGAAACTCCAGCGCGCACCCCATGGTGGTTGACAGCGTTGCGCTTGATGGCCGCCGCGCTGGTGATCCTGGCAGCCGCCGGGCCGGTCTGGAATCCACAGACCGGCCTTGCCGCCGCTACCCGCGCTCCGCTTGTCATCCTGCTTGATGATGGCTGGAGCGCCGCCAGCAGTTGGGACATCAGGATCAAAGCTGCGGACGAACTGGTTGCCAAGGCCGACAATGACCGTCGGGGCGTGGCTCTGATCCCGCTGTCTGAACCTGCCCGTGACATCACGATGATGACGGGCGGCACCGCGCGCGTGACCTTGCGCCAGTTTGTGCCGAAGCCTTATTCGATCGAACGGGTCGAAACCCTCCCTGCGATCGAACGGTTCCTGAAGGCCACAGGCGATTGCGAGATCGCCTGGCTCTCGGATGGGGTTGATACCGGGCGCGGGCAAGAGTTTGTCGAGGGTTTGACGAAGACGATCGCAGATCGGTCATTGACGATCTTCGAAGGCGGCACGCCCGCGCCGTTGGCATTGGCCGGTGCCGAAAACGCCGCGGCGAACATGGCAGTGAAGGTGCTGCGCCGCGATGGAGGAGCCATCGCGGGTGTGGTGCGCGCGCTCGACCAAAAGGGCTCGCCGATCGGTGAAGCGCGCTATGCATTTGCGCCCCAGCTTCGCGAGACAGAAGCCGCGTTCGATCTCCCGGTTGAATTGCGCAACGACATTGCGCGGCTTGAAATTGCAGGCGAACGATCTGCGGGGGCAGTGCAGCTGTTAGACAAGCGCTGGCGGCGGCGCGCGATCGGCATCGTCAGCGGATCGACCAGCGATACCGCGCAGCCGCTGCTGGCCTCGACCTTCTATCTCACCCGCGCGCTGGCCCCGTTCGCTGATGTGCGGCTGGGCGATCGGGGCGCGCCGCAACAGGTGATTACGCAATTTCTCGACCAGAAGCTGCCGATGATCGTGCTTGCCGATGTTGGAACATTGTCGCCGGAAATTCGCGAACGTATCTCGGGCTGGATCGCACAAGGCGGCGTACTGGTCCGCTTTGCGGGGCCGCATTTGGCGCAAGCCGATGACGACCTCGTCCCGGTCAAGCTGCGCCATGGCGGCCGCAGCCTCGGCGGCAGCCTGACATGGGAAAAACCGCAGCACCTCGCTGCCTTCACCGCCGAGGGGCCATTCTCCGGCCTCGGCGTACCAAAGGACGTCACCGTCACGCGACAGGTGCTCGCCGAACCCGATTCGGTACTGGCCACGAAAACCTGGGCCACGCTGGAAGACGGAACGCCGCTGGTGACAGGCGAACATCGCGGCAAGGGCATCGTTAGCCTGTTTCATGTCAGTGCCGATATGCGCTGGTCCGATCTGCCGATGTCAGGCACCTTCGTCGAGATGCTCCGGCGGATCGTCGACATGTCCGGCTACACCTCGAGGCCCGGTGCGGGCGTTGCCGGCGAAGCGACCGCGGAAATGGTGGCGCCGCTGCATACTCTTGACGGTTTCGGCGCATTCGGGCCACCGCCCTCGACCGCCAAGCCGCTGCAGGCCGACTTCCGCGATCGGGCGACACCCGACCATCCTCCCGGATTTTACGGTCCGGCCGACGGTCCGCTTGCGGTCAACACATTGGCCGCCGCCGATCGCATCGCACCGATCGACACATCGCCCTTGCGCGGGCAGCGCGCGAGCTACAGCAATGCCGAGCCGCGGGACTTGCGCGGGATGCTGCTGTCGGGCTCGTTGGCCCTGTTCCTGATCGACGCCACCATTGTCGCTTTGCTCGGCGTCGGCATCGCCTCGCTGCTAAGGCGGCGCACGGCGGCGGCTGCCCTGGCGTTCGTTCTCATTGCCCCAGGCATTTTGGCCACCTCACGGCAGGCCCGTGCTGAGAACGACGATTTCGCGATCAAGGCGACCTCGCAGACCCGGCTGGCTTATGTTGTCACCGGCAACGCCGATGTGGATTCAATCGTCCAGGCAGGGATGGCCGGACTGACCCTCTTCCTTGCGCAGCGAACGGCGCTGGAAACTGGGGATCCCGTCGGCGTCGATCCCGCGCACGACGAGCTGGCGTTTTTTCCACTGATCTACTGGCCTGTCGTGCCCGGAGCGGCAAAGCCGCCGCAAGACGCCATCAACCGGATCGATGCCTATATGAAACAGGGCGGCACAGTGCTGTTCGACACCCGCGACGCCATCGAAGCGGCACCGGGAGACGGCGGAGCGGCGCAAACGCCGGCCATGCTGGCGTTGCGCAACATCCTCTCCTCATTGGAGGTCCCCGAACTTGAGCCGGTGCCCCGCGAGCACGTGCTGACAAAGACGTTCTATCTGCTGCGCGACTTTCCGGGCCGTTTTGTCTCGGGCCAGACCTGGGTAGAGGTGTTGCCGCGTGGCGAGGAAGAGGAGGACGCCTCCCGCCCGGCGCGCGGCGGCGATGGCGTGTCGCCGATCATTATTACGTCAAACGACCTTGCGGGCGCCTGGGCGATACGTCCGGACGGGCAACCGATGCTGCCATTGACGCCGGGTGAGCCGCGACAGCGCGAATTCGCTTTTCGCTCCGGGGTCAACGTCGTGATGTACACCCTGACCGGAAACTATAAGGCCGACCTGGTGCATGCGCCCGCGCTCATCGAGCGGTTGGGACAATAGGGCCGGAAGATGCAGTACGGTATCGCGTTTACGCCTCTGGTTCCCTCGTTGGTGCTTTGGCTTGCGGTGGCCGCTATCGCGGTGATCGCAGCAATACTGCTGCTCGGCCGCGCACGCGGCGCGACGATACGCGTCATGGCGCTGGTCCTGATCCTGCTGGCGCTGGCCAACCCATCGTTCACGCGCGAGGATCGCGAGCCGCTGTCGTCGGTGGCCGCCGTCGTCATCGACAAAAGTCCCAGCCAGAGCTTCGGTGACCGCACCCGCCAGACCGAAAACGCAAAGGAGGCGCTGGTCGATGGCCTGAAGAAGATCAAGGGATTGGAGGTGCGGGTAGTCGAGGCTGGCCAGGCCGATGGCGAGACCGATGGCACTAAATTGTTTGGTGCGCTGTCCTCGGCGCTGTCAGACGTTCCTGTCGATCGGGTCGCCGGCGCGTTCCTGGTCACCGACGGACGGGTTCACGACATTCCGGCGAACGCCGCGGCGCTTGGCTTTCAGGCTCCGCTGCATGCGCTGGTCACCGGTCGCAAGGACGAACGCGACCGACGCATTGCGATTTCCGCCGCTCCCCGTTTTGGCATCGTCGGACAGACGCAGACCATCACCTACCGGCTCGATGACCAGGGCGTCACTGGTGACCGCGCCAAAATCGTGGTGCGCCACGACGGCGAAGTGATCAACGAGCGCACCGTCCTAAGCGGCCAGACCGTGAACGTCGAGATCAACATCAAACATGCCGGTCCGAACATCGTCGAGATCGAGGCGTCTCCGCTCGAGAATGAGCTGACGCTGGTCAACAATCGCGCGGTGGTCGCCATTGACGGGGTGCGCGACAAATTGCGGGTGCTGCTGGTCTCGGGCGAGCCGCATTCCGGAGAGCGCACCTGGCGCAACCTGCTGAAGTCGGATGCCAGCGTCGATCTCGTGCATTTCACGATTCTGCGCCCGCCCGAAAAGCAGGATGGGACGCCGATCAATGAGTTATCCCTGATTGCGTTTCCGACCCGCGAACTCTTTCAGCAACATATCAACGAATTCCAGTTGATCATTTTCGACCGCTATGCTCGCCAAGGCGTGCTGCCGATCGCGTATTTCGATAACATCGCGCGTTATGTACGTTCGGGCGGCGCGGTGCTGGTTTCGGCAGGTCCCGATTACGCCTCGACTACGAGCATCTGGCGCACGCCGCTGGATTCGGTGCTGCCGGCCGAACCCGTCGGCGTTACCGAAAAACCGTACTACGCGCACCTGAGCGACGCCGGCAAACGCCATCCGGTGACGCGCGGGTTGGAAGGGTCGGGCTCGGAGCCGCCACATTGGAGCCGGTTCTTTCGTACTGTGGATACGCGCAACGCAAGCGGCCCTCCTCTCATGACCGGCGCCGACGGAAAGCCGCTGTTGCTGCTCTCGCGGTTTGGCGAGGGCCGCGTCGCCTTGCTGCTAACCGATCACATCTGGCTGTGGGCGCGCGGCTACGAGGGCGGCGGGCCACATCTAGACCTGTTGCGGCGAACCTCGCACTGGCTGATGAAGCAGCCGGACCTCGATGAGGAAGCGCTGCGTCTGCAAGTCGAAGGGCACGATCTGGTGGTGTTGCGCCAGACGATGTCCGACAGCGTCGCGCCCGTGACCGTAACGTCTCCCAACGGGGCTAATCGACAACTGACGTTGAGCGAAGGCGAACCCGGAACATGGCGTTCAACAATTCCGGCTAACGAGCTCGGCTTGTGGCAGGCAACCGACGGCACGCTCAAGGCTCTGATCAATGTCGGCCCAACCAATCCGAAAGAATTTTCGGAAGTAACTTCCACCACCGAGCTGCTCAAACCGCTCGCGCAGGCCAGCGGTGGTGACGCCCGGAGAGTGGTCGATGGCTCGAGTATCGAACTGCCACGCATCGTGCCGGTGCGGTCATCCGGCATATTCCGCGGCGATGGCTGGATGGGGGTCAGGATGCGCGATGCCAGCGTCGTGAGAGGCGTCGGCGTGCTGCCGTTATTTGCCGGCCTGATCGGTTTGTTGCTGCTGGTTGGCGCGTTTGCCGCAACCTGGCTGCGCGAGGGCCGCTGATCGCCGGGTCCGACCGCGCTTGCGCGTCACACATCCGAATTAAAGTTGATATGCGGACCGGCGACGGTTGACACGCTCCACGGCCCTTTGCGATGTTACATCGTAACGTCGGACCTCCGGCGTGGGGCGGCACTCCGGATGAGCTGGTTTCGATCGAACATCAAATACGGCTCGCGGGTCGCGCTTTTTGCGCTGGCGATCCAGTTTGTGTTGTCCTTCGGGCATTTCCACGCGATCGCGACCAATGCAGCGGCCGAGATTCAAAGCGGTCTTAGTGATGTCGCCGATGCGGCGAGCGCAGCCGCGCTGGGTGCAAGCAGTGACGCGCAGAAGCCGGAGCCTTCCAATCGTGATAGTGATCAGCAGCCGGCCGACGCCTGCGCAATCTGCGCCGTCATTTCGCTTGCACACACTGTCCTGTTCGCGACCCCGCCGCCGTTGCTGCTGCCGCAGGCCATCGGACTTCATCACGTGGAGACCGAGGCGGAGTTAATCGGTCTGAACTCGGTCCATCCGGCGTTCCAGTCGCGCGCGCCACCCATCTCCTGACGTAGATTGATGCGCCCGGAAGTCGCCCGCATCAGGCGGAGCGATGTTGCGGGATAATCGAAATCGGCCCGTCACATCGATGGCGTCAGGACCCCAGACAATGAGATTCCAGAGAAGACGAGCATTCCAAATCGGTGGAGCAAGCTGGCTCGCGCTATGCGCGATTGGCAACGGCGCGGTGGCACAGAATGCGCCTGCCCCATCCTCCTCGACGCAACTGCCTGAAGTCACCGTGACGGCGCCGAGCCCGATTGTACGACGGCCGATCGTTCGCTCGCCTGCCCCGACACGCGTCGTCCGCGCGTCTCCCAGCGCGAATCGCGAGCGCGCGCCGCAAGCACCGCCAGCGCCGGTCGCCCCCGCGCCACAGCAGGGTGTGCTGCCGGTGGTGACCGACCAATTCGCAACCGTCACCGTGGTGCCGAACGAGGAGATCCGCCGCCAGGGCACCGCCCAGCTTGGCGATCTCCTGTTCTCCAAGCCGGGCATCACCGGCTCGACCTTTGCGCCCGGCGCCTCGAGCCGGCCGATCATTCGCGGTCTGGACGTCAATCGCGTCGGAATCCTCGAAAATGGCGTCAATGCCGGCGGCGCCTCCGATCTTGGGGAAGATCATTTCGTGCCGGTGGATCCGATTGCGGCAAACCAGGTGGAAGTGATCCGGGGGCCGGCCGCGCTGCGCTACGGCTCGACTTCGATCGGCGGCATCGTCGCCGCGACCAACAATCGCATTCCGGATGCGTTACCTTCATGCGCGGCCGCACCGTTCCAGACCTACGGACTGCCCGCCAAAGCCCCACTCGCAACGGCGGAATCGGCTCCTTGTGTGGCGGTCGAAACCCGAACGGCTATCAATTCCGTCGATCGCGGCGTGGATGGCGCCATCCTGATCGATACCGGAGGCGGCAACTACGCGCTCCACGCCGACGCCTATGGCCGCAAGGCCACTGACTACAGCATCCCGAGCTATCCCTATCTCTTTGACCCCACCAAGCCATTCAACGGGCGGCAGCCGAATTCCGCCGCGCAGGGCGATGGCGCGTCGGTCGGCGGCTCGTATCTGTTTCATGGCGGCTTTATCGGCGCTGCGATCACGCAAACCGACACGCTCTATCGCATCCCCGGCATTGACGGGGCGGATCACCAGACGCGGATCGATGCCCATCAGACCAAATTCACGGCCAAGGGCGAATATCGGCCGGACGCGGCGGCGATCGATGCCGTCAGGTTCTGGGCCGGTGCGACCGACTATCACCACAACGAGATCGGGCTCGCCGATCCCGCCGATACCTCGACGCTCGGCATCCGTCAGACGTTCACCAACAAGGAGCAGGAAGGCCGCGTTGAAGTGCAGATGATGCCGTTTAACGCCCGCTTTGCGACGGTCACCACGGCGTTCGGGTTGCAAGCCGGTCATCAGGAACTGACCGCGCCGAGCCCGGATAATCCCGGCACGCTGTTCAATGGTCTGTGGGACCCCAACAACAATACGCGCGTCGCGAGCTATGTCTTCAACGAGTTCAAATTCTCCGATGCGACCAAGGCCCAGATCGCCGGCCGGATCGAGCATGTCGACCTGCATGGATCGACACCGGATTTTCCGGCGGACTTTTTACCTGATGGAAGTCCACAAATCAGCATCGCGCGCAACCCGTCGTTCACGCCCAAGAGCGGCAGCGTCGGCTTGATCCAAAATCTTCCGTATGATCTCGTGGGCAGTATCACCGCGCAATATGTCGAGCGTGCACCGAAACCGGCCGAGCTGTTTTCGCGCGGCGCCCATGACGCCACCGCGACATTCGATATCGGCAATCCGAATCTCGCGATAGAGACCGCAAAATCGGTCGAGATCGGCCTGCGCAAGGCCACAGGCCCATTCCGGTTCGAAGCTACCGCCTACTACACCCGCTTTGACAATTTCATATTCCGGCGGTTGACCGGCGTGTTTTGCGACACCGATTTCGCCTCGTGCGGCGAGCCCGGCGCCGAGCTCAAGCAGGCCGTCTATTCACAGCGCGACGCCAGATTCCGGGGCGGCGAATTCCAGAGCCAGCTTGATATCGGGCCGCTCCATGGCGGCATTTGGGGCATCGAAGATCAGTTCGATCTGGTCCGGGCCACTTTCACGGACGGCACCAATGTCCCGCGCATTCCACCGGTGCGGGTCGGCGGCGGCGTGTTTTGGCGCGACAGCAACTGGTTGATGCGTGTCAATCTGCTACATGCGTTTGCGCACAATGACATCGCGCCGATCGCTGAAACGCCGACGCCTGGCTACAACCTGTTGAAGGCGGAGGTCAGCTATAAGACCAAGCTTGATCCATCGCAGTTCGGGGCCCGCGAAATGACCGTCGGCCTTATCGGCAACAATCTCTTGAACGAGAACATGCGCAACTCGGTGTCCTACAACAAGGACGAGGTGTTGCTGCCGGGCATCGGCGTGCGGGCATTCGCTAATCTGAAGTTCTAGGGCATGCTCGATGATGCGCTACCGCGCCACGCTCCAGTCCGGGCGGATTGCTCCTGACACATCGGCGAATGCGCCGTCCGCGAGCTCCGCCACCAGCAGACGACGGTAGTCCACCGGACCCGGCATGATCGCGCGCCCCTTGGGAATCGCCTTGAATCCGGCACGGCTGTAATACGCCTCGTCGCCGACCAGCAGCACCAGACGATGGCCTTTTGCTTTTGCGTCTTTCAGCGAGCGATCCAATAACGCGCGTCCGATGCCGCGGCCCCGGAACGGCGGCTCAACCGTCAACGGTCCCAGCAGCAGGGCCTTGGTGTCGCCGATGCAAACCGGCAATTGGCGCACCGAACCCACCAACAGCGTTCCGATCCTCGCCGTAAACGACAGATCGAGCAGGTGATCGATATGCTCGCGAAGCCGGTACGCGCTCAGAACGAAGCGACCAGGCCCGAATGTCCGCTGGTGCAGGCGTTCAATCGCCTGCGCGTCATTGGCGGTCTCGGCCAATATCGTTAGAGAGAGCTCGCTCATGAAGCGCGGGATAGCATCTGCCAGACGTGCGGTCCATCGTCCCGGGCTGGGCAGTTTCAACCAGCATCAATTCTGTTGAACGGCTTTTGCGACAAGTAGGCCAATAGCTTCATCTCGCGGCGGCCGCGCGTCACGGTGTCGAGCACCAGCCCCGAAGATACCGAGAGCACTGCCAGGATCATCAGGCCCATCGAGAGAACTGCGGTGGGCAGACGAGGAACGATACCCTGCTCAAGGTAGGTGACGATAACGGGGATCGCGAGCGCGATCGAAAGCAGCATCAGCAAGATCCCGATCGCGGTAAAAAAGCGCAGCGGCTTTTCCGACCGGTAAAGTCTCAGGATGGTGCCGAGGATGCGAAACCCGTCGCGCCAGGTGTTGAGCTTGCTGAACGATCCCTCCGGCCGGGCATAGTAAGGGGTCTCGATCTCAGCGACCGGCAACGACAGCTCGAGCGCGTGCACGGTCAACTCGGTTTCGATCTCGAAACCATCCGACAGCACCGGAAATGATTTGACGAAACGGCGCGAGAATACGCGGTAGCCGGAAAGAATATCCTTGAAGGCCTGTCCGAAAACCGCGGCCAAAACCCCGGTCAGCAGCCAGTTGCCGGTGCGATGGCCAGGCCGATAGGCAGCCCGAGCCTGATCGACGCGAAGACCCACCACCATGTCCAGATGATCCGACAGCAGCGTCTGGATCATGCGCGGGGCGCTGGCGGCGTCGTAAGTAGCGTCGCCGTCGACCAGCACGTAGACATCTGCATCGACGTCGGCGAACATGCGGCGGACCACATGGCCCTTGCCCTGCCGACGCTCTCGTCGCACCTCCGCACCGGCCTCGCGCGCCTTCGCGATGGTGCGGTCCAATGAGTTGTTGTCGTAGACGAAGATTTCGCAGCCGGGCAGCGCTTTACGAAAACCGTGCACGACGGTTGCGACCGCCGCCTCCTCGTTGAAGCACGGTACCAGAACCGCAACCCGCATCGCTGAAGACGTCATCGCCTCGAGCATCCAATCAAATAACCGCGCCGACTCAAAATTGCCTTAGCACGATCAAGCTTTCAGTGCCTGCGGAACGGCCACATCGTCCACTGCTTCCGCCGGCTGCATCAGGGTCGCGAAAAGCAAGCTCCACAATGAAAGCATTCGCGAACAGCGTCGGCGCGATGCCCTAGAAATGCTTCTCCGAAGAATAAGAACCTGCAGGGCGGTTTAACTCCACATCGCGATCTGGTCCCTGCCTTCGAGCACTTCGGAAATCCGCAGCCGCGTGCCCGCGGTGATCTCCTCCGGCAGCGCATCAGGCTGGAAAAAACCGCAGGCGACAATTTCACGATTGGGCTCGGGGAGCCGGTCCTGCCGAAAATTCCGGATCAGGTACACCGCGACATGGTCACGGCAGGAGGCGTGGCTGTTAAAGAACAGGCCGTGCAGGACCGGCTCTCCCAGCACCTCGATGCATCCTTCCTCCCTCAATTCCCGCCGCAACGCATCCACAAATGTCTCGCCAGCTTCGACGCCGCCGCCAGGCAAATGCCAGCCCGAGACATAGCTGTGCTTGACCAGGAATACCCGGTTGTCGCCGTCCAGCACTACGGCCCGAACTCCTAGCGTCATGCCACGGGCGAAGCGCCAATAAACATGGAAACCCCGCCGCAGCATCGGCTCGAGACGCTTTCGCAACGCCTGCAGCTTCATCGACTTGCAGTTCCCAGCTTTCCGCGCGGTGCGTTTTGATCCTTGCATCGCGTTAACCAGCTTGCCATTACTTTGTCCGAACGTAACAGGATATCACCAGATGATGCGGCCGTTGCTTGCTCCCGCAGGTCGGCCGCTTGGATAGATGCGTGATGGCGGCATTCACTCTGGCGCATTTGTCCGATCCCCATCTTTCGCCGCTGCCTGCGGCGAGGCTTCGCGATTTCGCGGGCAAGCGCGCGCTCGGCTATCTCAACTGGGCGCGCAACCGTCATAAATTCCATCGCCGCGACGTGCTCGACGCGCTGATTTCGGACCTGCAGGCGCAGGCGCCGGATCACATCGCCATCACCGGCGATCTCCTGAACCTGGCGCTGGAAGCAGAGTTTGCGCCGTCGCGGGCGTGGCTGGAGAGCGTCGGCGCGCCGGATCGCGTCACTGTTATTCCCGGCAATCACGATGCCTATGTTCGTGTGACCCAACATCGATTTGCGCAAGCGTGGGGAAATTATCTGGACAGCGACGAAGCTCCTGATGGCGGCGGCACCTTCCCTTCTCTGCCAGGCATTTCGCGTGCTGCTGATTCATCACCCTCTGCGCTCGAATGCGCGCACCAAGCGGCTGACCGATTCTCATCTGCTGCTCGCGCTTCTCAAACGGCATGGCGTGGAGCTGATCCTGCACGGCCACGATCACGTTCATTCAACGATATGGGTCGAGGGACCGAAAGGTGCGATCCCGGCGATCGGAGTGCCCTCGGCCTCGGCGGTGGCGCATGGCCATTATCCTGCCGCCGCTTACAACCTGTTCTCGATCGAGCGCGACGGCGAAGCGTGGCGGCTCGAACAGACCATTCGAGCCATCGACGACTCGCTGCGGGTCCGTGAATTGCAGAAGAAGCGACTGCTGTAGCGACGCCCACTCGGATTATCATTCCACGGCGACGCTACAGGTCCCGCAAGCTCGCAAACAGCGCCAGCCCGAACAGCGCCAGCGCCCCGGCGAGGAAGCCGAGCACGAAGATCCAGAACCGGCTGCGGCGTGGTTTCTCGATGACGACGGGCTGCGGTGCCGGCGAAGCGACCAGCGCATGTTCGCGTTCGATCATGCGCCGCGCGACGTAATCTGTGACGGCCTCGACGATAATAGCGACTTCATGGGACTCGGCGATCACGATGCGGCCGAAACGGGTGTCCTGCACGAAGCGGTAGATGCGCTTGTCCCGTCCCATCAGAACATGGGCGACCACGTCGATCCACAGCCGCGGCGAATCGCCCTGGCTGATGCCGCGATCGAAAAGATCGACCTGATCTGGAATTTGCGCAAACAACGGCTCGAGCGCATCGTTCAGAATTTCCAGCCGCGCCACTTCGGCATCACGCAAATCGACAACGACCCCGGTGCGATCGGCGGCCTCGATTCGGGCCTGGCGCAGGGCATCGCGCAACCGAATCGGCCGCGCTTCACTGACGGCATGGCTTTCGGTATTTTGCGCCTCAGACATCCGCTCGATCGCCTTTCGTTCTGATGGTCCTTAACGGGCTTAACCTACCAGTTACTATGTTTTCTTCTTAGTTTTTTAGCCGCGCCCGAATGATCAAGCCGTGACGCGAGCTGGCTCCTCCACGATGGAAAAGCGTACGCCGGCTTTGTGACGGTTCTCTTCCGACACCTCGCGCCAGCATTCCTCGGCTTCCTTGCGGGTCTTGAACGGGCCTTTGACCTGGGCTGAGCCTTCCACGAGCTTGTGGAAGTTCATCGAACCGAACTCGCCGCCAATCACCCAGAAATTGCTGCCTTTGGTCATCATAGCCTCCTGTTATTCAGCTGCCTGAATCTGGACATCCGAACCGTGCGCCTTGAACTGCGCGGCTTCGGTGGAGTCGTGAAGCGCCGTGGTCGAGGACGTCCCGCCGGTGATGGTTGTCGAGACCAGATCGAAGTAGCCGGTGCCGACCTCGCGCTGATGGCGCGTTGCCGAATAGCCGTGTTTCTCCGAGGCGAACTCCGCCTGCTGCAGGCGGGAGTAAGCCGCCATGCCTTCGGCCTTGTAGCCGCGCGCCAGTTCGAACATGCCATGGTTGAGCGAGTGGAAACCCGCGAGTGTCACGAACTGGAACTTGTAGCCCATCGCGCCGATTTCGCGCTGGAATTTCGCAATCGTGGCCTTGTCGATGTTGGCTTCCCAATTGAACGACGGCGAGCAATTGTAGGCCAGCATCTTGCCCGGATAGACCTTCTGCACGGCCTCGGCGAATTCCTTGGCTTCCTTCAGGTTCGGCGTCGAGGTCTCCCACCATAGCAGGTCGGCGTATTTCGCGAACGCGATGCCCCGCTTGATGCAATGGGCCAGACCGGTGCCGGGCTTGAGACGGAAGAAGCCTTCCGCGGTGCGCTCGCCGGTGATGAACTCGCGATCGCGCTCGTCGACATCGGCGGTGATCAACTTGGCGCTCTCCGCGTCGGTGCGCGCCAACACGAAGGTCGGCGTCCCGCAGACGTCGGCGGCCAGACGCGCCGCGATCAGGTTGCGCTCATGCGCCGCGGTCGGGATCAGCACCTTGCCTCCCATGTGACCGCACTTCTTCTCGGACGCGAGCTGATCCTCGAAGTGCACGCCGGCCGCGCCCGCTTCGATATAGGCCTTCATGATTTCGAACGAGTTCAACGGGCCTCCGAAGCCCGCTTCCGCGTCGGCCACGATCGGCACGAACCAGTCGATCTTGGCGCCGCCTTCGGAGTGCTCGATCTGGTCGGCGCGTTGGAAGGTGCGGTTGATGCGGCGACACAGCTCCGGCCCAGCGTTTGCCGGATAAAGGCTCTGGTCCGGGTACATGGCGCCCGCGGTGTTGGCGTCGGCGGCGACCTGCCAGCCCGATAGATAAATCGCGGGCAATCCGGCGCGGGCCTGCTGCATCGCCTGGTTGCCGGTGACGGCGCCCAGCGAATTCACGTAGGGCTCTTTTTTCAGCGATTCCCAAAGACGATTGGCGCCTTTCTCGGCCAGCGTGTAAGCGATCGGCACGGAGCCGCGCAGCTTTTCCACCTCGGCGGGGGTGTAGGGACGGCTGATGCCGTCGAAACGCCCTGCGGGCGCGGGAACCAGCTGTTCAAAGGTCTTTGCCATCGTCATTCTCCATCGACATTCGTGACAGTGCACTGCGAAAAACGTGGCCAGAGCTAAACGCGAGTCTTTTCCGTTCGTACAGCTATCTTGCCTCAGAATGGTGATGTGATGTAACATTCACCCTTGTGTAAGTTGTCACTTTGTAATGTTTGTCACAGCGAGCGCGCGAAATGGCGACCGAATCCGGCAAAAAACTGTTCGTTGGCCCGCGCTTTCGGCGTATTCGCCAGCAGTTGGGCCTATCGCAGACCCAGATCGCCGAAGGGCTCGGTATTTCCCCGAGCTACATCAATCTCATCGAGCGCAACCAGCGCCCGGTCACGGCGCAGATTCTGCTCCGGCTGGCTGAGACCTACGATCTCGATTTGCGCGATCTCGCCACCGCCGACGAGGATCGTTTCTTTGCGGAACTGAACGAGATTTTTTCCGATCCGCTGTTCCGGCAGATCGACCTGCCGAAGCAGGAGTTGCGCGATCTCGCCGAACTGTGCCCCGGCGTGACGCACTCGCTGCAGCGGCTGTATGCGGCCTATACCGAAGCCCGTCGCGGCGAAACGCTGGTCGCCGCCCAAATGGCCGATCGGGAAGACGGCAGCAGATTCGAGGCCAATCCGATCGAGCGCGTCCGCGAACTGATCGAAGCAAATCGAAACTATTTCCCCGAACTCGAACACGCCGGGGAAACACTGCGCGACGAGTTGAACGTGCCATCAGAGGAGCTGTTCGCCGCGCTGTCGACGCGCTTGCGCGAAAAACATTCGGTTGTCACCCGCATCATGCCGGTCGATGTCATGCGCGAGACCTTGCGGCGGTTCGATCGCCATCGCCGGCAACTCCTGGTCTCGGAGCTGGTGGATGGACCGGGCCGCGCCTTCCAGCTCGCCTTTCAAATCGGGCTTTTCGAATGCGCCGGCACCTTCGACACCATTATCAACCGCGCCGGTCCGCTCGACGAGACCCCGCGCCGGCTCTACCGGATTACGCTGGCGAACTATTTCGCCGCAGCGGCGATGATGCCGTACCAGGCTTTCCATACCGCGGCGGAAGCGCTCGGCTATGATCTCAACCTGCTGGGGCAGCGCTTCAATGCCGGCTTCGAGCAGGTCTGTCATCGGCTGACCACGCTGCAGCGCCCCAACGCGCGCGGCATTCCCTTTTTCATGCTGCGCGTCGACAACGCCGGCAATGTTTCCAAGCGATTCTCCTCCGGCACTTTCCCGTTTTCGAAATTCGGCGGCACCTGTCCGCTCTGGAACGTGCACTCCACCTTTGATACACCCGACCGCCTGCTGAAGCAGGTGATCGAACTGCCCGACGGCACCAGGTATTTCTCCATCGCGCAGATGGTGCGCCGTCCGGTGGCGCCGCACCCGCTGCCCCAACCGCGTTTCGCCATCGGGCTTGGCTGTGAAATTCGCCATGCGTCTCGCCTGGTCTACGCGACGGGGATGGACCTCGAGAAGGCCGAGGGCACGCCGATCGGCGTCAATTGCCGGCTCTGCGAGCGCGAAAATTGCAGCCAACGGGCCGAACCGCCAATCACGCGCACCTTGATCCTCGACGAAAACACCCGTCGCGTCTCCTCGTTCTCGTTCAGTAATGCACGGGAGTTGTGACTTGGAGTAGTGTACTTGCGCGACGGGTCGCGCCAATGCGCGACCGAACGGCGGTGAGCTCCCTCTCCCCTTGTGGGAGAGGGTTGGGGTGAGGCAAAAGGATTCATTTCAAACAGCCACACGCGGACTCTTGAGATCGTCATTGCCTGCGACAAACGCGAAGCGTTTGCGCACGGGAGCGGAGCGACAAAGCAATCCACACTTCCTTCTTTGTCGGATGGATTGCTTCGCTTCGCTCGCAACGACGGCAAAATACGACTCCCCTATCACAGACACACCTTCGCGATCTCGCCGCACGTGCGCGAGTTTTGCTCAAGCTATTTCGCCATCTGAAAAACAGAGGGCGTGGGGAATGCCGGGCGCTCGATGCACCCGCAGTCTCGCGTGCAAAATGGAAGTAAGCACACGAGCGTAGTCACCACAGGTTCACCGGATCGACCCGGTGATGCCATAATCCGCCGCGAAGAAACAAGGTGGCGGATTACGCTGCCGCTAATCCCCTACGCGTTGGTCATTGCGAGCGCTCCGCGTGTCGTTCCTGCGAAAGCAGGAACCCACAACCACCGATGTTCGCGGTGTGAAAGGTATCTGCCATTTGTGGCCGAGAAGAGCTGGATTGCTTCCTCGCTTTCGCTCCTCACAGCAATGACATCGGTGCGCGGCGCGGCTACGCCGGCGAAATTTCGTAGGGTGGACTAGCGCAGCGTAATCCACCGTTACAGAACGGTGGGTGACGGCTTCGCCTAACCCACCCTACGAACTTGCCATGCTCTCCGCCCGGGCTTGCCATCATCTCCGTCATGGCCGGGCAGGCGACGAAGCTTTGCTTCGTCGCCTGCCCGGTGATGACGACTTTTCTGGTCTGTGTTGTCGTTGAAATCTATAGGCCGTCGTGCGCGAGCAAAGGCGCGAAGCGCGTCTTCTCCGTCATGCCCGGGACAAGCCCGGCATAGACGGAGATGCTCAGGCCTCAGGTGCGCAATTCCGCACGGGAAATCCATAGCCGGAATGCATCACCCTCCTCTTTATTGCCGGTGAACGGCGGATTACGCTTGACGCTGGTCCGCGCTACAATCATAGCGAATTGACGTCCAACCGGTAATCTCATGCCAAGAACTTCAATACGCTTTTTCATCTGCGCAATTTTGTCGTCAGTTCTGTGTGGGCCGCAGCAGGCATCAGCTCAACCAGTCGCGGCTCCGGCCAGAGCAATCGCCGCGGCACCGGCCAGACCGGTGGCGGCGCCGGCCCCGCGGGGGGCGACCTGCCACGACGGCATGAGCTTCGAGCGCTTCCTGGCCGACTTGAAACAACAGGCGGTCGCGGGAGGCGTGTCGCAGAACGCGATCGCGGAAGCCTCGCCCTACCTGTTGTATGACCAGGGCATCGTCAATCGCGATCGGGGCCAGCGCGTCTTCGGCCAGGTATTCACCGAGTTCGCTGGACGCATGGCGGCGAGCTATCGGATGCAGCAGGGCCAAGCCCGGATCAAGACTTATGCGGCGGCCTTTGCGCGCGCCGAGAAGGAGTATGGCGTTCCGCCGGCGGTGATCGCGGCGTTCTGGGGTCTCGAAAGCGATTTCGGCGCCAACATGGGCAACCTGCCGACACTGCGCTCGCTGGTCTCACTCGCCTACGACTGCCGCCGCTCACAGATGTTTGCCAACGAAACCATCGCCGCGCTGAAGATCATCGACCGCGGCGATTTGACTCCGACCGAGATGGTCGGCTCATGGGCCGGCGAGTTGGGACAGACGCAATTTTTGCCGACGCATTATTTCAATTATGCGGTCGATTACGACGGCGATGGGTCCCGTAATCTGCTGCGCAGCCCTGCCGACGTGATCGGCTCGACCGCGAACTACATCGCCAACGGCCTGAAATGGCGGCGCGGCGAGCCATGGTTGCAGGAAGTGCGCGTGCCCGCCGCCTCCACTTTCCCGTGGGAGCAGGCCGACCTCACGATCCAGCTGCCGCGTTCCAAATGGGCGCTGCTGGGCGTCAGTTACGCTGACGGAAAGGCCTTGCCGAGCGACAACTTGCCGGCATCCCTGCTGCTGCCGATGGGCCGCATGGGGCCGGCGTTTTTGGCCTACCCCAATTTCGCGGCCTACACCGAATGGAATAATTCGCTGATCTATTCGACGACCGCCGGTTATCTCGCTAATCGCATTGCCGGAGCACCGCCGATGCAACGTCCTGCGGCGCCGGTCGCTCAACTGCCGTTCAACGAACTGCGCGAGCTGCAGCAATTGCTGGTGCGCGGCGGCTTCAACGTCGGCAAGGTCGATGGCGTGATGGGCTTGCAGAGCCGCAGCGCGGTGAAGGCCATGCAGATCAAATACGGCATGCCCCCAGACTCCTGGCCGACCGCCGAACTGCTGGCACGGATGCGCGGCCCTCGCGCACAGCCGATCCCACAGGAGGCAACGGCCGTGCGATAGAGCTGATGCGCGAGAATTCACGGCCTGATGGTTCGAGACGCGCAGCGTTGCTGCGCTCCTGGGTCAAGCAGACCAACCGTGCCGGCTTTTTTGCAAATTCTTGGCAGCCTCACCGGAATCCTGACCAAGGCCGAGGCGCATTGCAAAGCCAGGAATATCCAACCCGAGACACTGCTCGGCGCGCGGCTCTATCCCGATATGCTGCCGTTCACGCGCCAGATACAACTGGTGTGCGATTTTGCCGGCAAGAGCTGCGCGCGACTGACGCAGAGCGAGGTGCCCACCACACCCGACACCGAAAAGTCGTTCGATGAACTAAAGCAGCGGCTCGGCAAAACCGCCGACTACGTCAAGACCTTCAATCCGGAGCAGTTCGACGGCGCCGAGGCCCGCGAGGTCAGCTTTCCTGCCGGGCCGAGCAACACCATGACGCTGAAAGGGAAACAGTTCCTGAGCAATTTTGCGTTCCCGAATTTCTACTTCCACGCCGCCACCGCCCACGGCATCCTGCGTCACAACGGCGTGGAAATCGGCAAGCGCGATTTTCTAGGGGTGAATTGAATTCCGTCATTGCCTGCGACAAACGCGATGCGTTTGCGCACGGAAGCAACGCGACGAAGCAATCCATGTTCGCTCCGTGGGCACAAGGCTGGATTGCTTACGGAGCCTGTCACGCTAGCGCTCGCATAAACGGGGTTGACGGTCCCTGCCCCGTCATTGCCTGCGACAAACGCGACGTGGTTGCGCACTGGAGCGAAGCGAGGAGGCCAATCTACCGCGGCGAGCCTTCGAGCACCGTGAGGGCCTCGTGAACGGCTTCTCGAAGAAATATGGCTGCAAGGTATTGGTCTGGTATGAACTGCACGAGAGCATGATCGAGGCGATCACGCGGGAAAAGCAAATCAAGGCCGGCAGCCGTGCAAACAAATTGGCGTTGATCGAAGGCCTAAATCCCGCATGGAAGGACCTCTATGACTCGCTGGCGTGAACGTTTTTGCGTCATTGCGAGGAGCGCAAGCGACGAAGCAATCCATGTTCGCTCCGTGGCCACAAAGCTGGATTGCTTCGCTAGCGCTCGCAATGACGGGATTGGCTGCAGGGCGTTACTCCAGAATACGAGTACGAGTGAAACGAGCGATCCGAAATACATCTCGCCGTTACTGCGAGGAGCAGAGAGCGCTGTCATTGCTG
>VAZS01000342.1 GCA_005884855.1 Alphaproteobacteria bacterium
ACCGGCGATAATGGATGCGAGCTGGTAGCCTAGCGATGACCCGCTGTAGCGCAGGCGGCCGGTGAAGCTTTCCGCAATCAGGGCCGCCTGAGGGCCGTACATCATGTCGTGTGGCAACAGCGAAAGGATGATGGCCAGGAAGATGATCGCCTCCGACCCCGTATGCAGGAGGGCGAAATAGATGAAGCCGAACACGCCCGTCGTCACTGCCCCGATCATGTACATGTTCTTGCGGCCGATGCGGTCGGAGATATGACCGAACAGCGGGATCGAGACAAACGACAGCACCGAAGCCGACAGCACCGCGGTCAGCAGGAAATTGCGGGAGACGTGCAGGGTTTCGATGCCGTAGGAGAAGATGAAGGCCGTAAAGATGTAGAATGGTGCCTGTTCGGCCATGCGGGCAAATGCCGAGAGCAGGATCTCCCTGGGGTGTCTTTTGATAACGGTTAGCATCGGGGTGCGCTCAACCTGGCGCTCCTCGAGCAGTCTGGCGAACACCGGCGTCTCGAGAATGCCGAGCCGGATGTATAGGCCCACTCCGACGAGGACGAGGCTCACCGCAAAGGGGATGCGCCAACCCCACGACAGGAATTGTTCGCCGGACATCTGGCTGAACGCCAGCACCGCCAGGTTGGCGAGGAATAGTCCGCAAGGCACGCCGAACTGCGGCCACGACGCGATCAGCCCGCGCGAGTGATTGCCGCGAGCCCATTCCATCGACATCAGCACTGAGCCGCCCCATTCGCCACCGACTCCGACGCCTTGGATGAATCGCAGCGCCGTCAGAATCACAGCGCCCCAGATTTGCGGCCGATGCGATCGCCGTAATGTCCAAAAATCGCGGCGCCGATCGGGCGCGCGATGAAGCCGACGGCATAGATGCCGAAGGCCTCCAAGGTTCCGACCCAAGGGTCCGAATGCGGGAAAAACAGCTTGGCGAACACCAGGCCGGTGACGGTGCTATACAGGAAGAAATCGTACCACTCGATCGCGGTCCCGACAGTGGACGCGATAACGGCGCGGCGAAGCTGGGTCTGATGCTCGGATTGGGAGAGGCGAGCGAAGTCGGCGTTGAGGGTTGCCATGCGCAGTTCCTCCAGGGACCTTTGGCGCAGGAACGCGCCGGGTTGTCGCCGGGTTCCCGCTGCACCCGCGCTTGGAGGTAAACTTTAGGCGAAAGCGAGCAGCCGCTGTCAGATACGCCGGCAGTGCCTACGCTCCTGCTGGATGACTTGGATGCTGTCCTGGTTCGCCAAGTTGGAAGTTCGCCAAGTTCGCCGGCCAGATTTGGCGGCGGGATTATCCGAAGAGCCTCAACTGCGGCTCTGCGGCCGGGCTGGAACTCAGTGCTGTAGGTCGCATCACCAGCCGCTCAAGCTCGTTGCGGTTCTGCTGTTCCACGAACTTGACCGCGAAACCCTGAGGCAGCAGCCTGACGACACGGCCAACGCAGGCGCCGACCGCGAGCGGCATTCCGATCTTCGGCTGAATGTCAGCGGACACAGCAACGCCTGAGACCGACATGTCGATGACAAAACAGCCGCGGGTGCTGCCGTCGCCGAAGGTCAGCGTTGAATGCGGTGTAGCCGGGATGATGCGCGCATGATACCTGCCGTCGCGAATGCCGGGATTTTTCCGCCTGTTCTCCAGCCATATCAGTTTGCTCGCGAACTTCTCGCGCGTGGATGCGCCCATGGTGAGTTCGACAAAAAAGGCGCCTCTCACGGTGTCACTGATGTGGCCCTCGAGTTTGCCGAACTCGCCCAGTTCCTCGAAATCTGAAGTGATACGATCGCCCACTCTGCCCACCACGGGCACTGCGATCATCATCCGGAACGGCGAAACGCGGCTGGTTCGGCAAGCGAATCTGCCCGGCTTACCCTTTGAATCGAACCAATTCGCAATGGTGTACTGACCGTCGACGGTGATGTTCGCAGCCGGCTGGGTCAGAAATTCCTTGACGGACAACGGCGCGATCCTTTCCGCTAAACTCGCACCCAGTTTGCTATGCGCGCCGGCGTTTGTGAGACCTTAATGCGAGCGCCGCTCACGCTTCACGGTTATCAAGTGCTTCGGAGTTGTCCTTAATCCGTGACGAATTGGTTTGACGAAGTCCGGAAAGCGAACTGACAACCAGCTGCCAGCCTCCTTGAGGGTATGTTGTCCTCCGATCGGATGACTCATCGCCCGCGCCACTAAAATGCGTCAAAATCCCCCGGCGCTGAAACGGAGCGGCTGTACCACGTCGTAGGCGGCTTTGGTCAGCGGCACCGCGTAGTCCACCGTCAGGTTGCCGAACGGCGAGGCCCAGGTCAGGCCGGCGCCGACCGAGGAACGCACGACATTATTGTTGGCGAGCTGCAGCGTCTGCGCGGAGCCCGGAAATGCCGTCGGCCCGCTGTAACGAAACACGCTGCCGGCATCGACGAAAGCGGTCGCCTTCAGCCCGTACTCCTGGGGAACGCCAGGGATGTTGCTCTGTAATTGCGCCGTGGTCGCCCAGTACATGCTGCCGCCGATATTATCCATGGTAGTGCCGGGCGTGAGGTCGCGCGGACCGAACCCGTTGGGCGCAAATCCGCGCACCATGGTAGGGCCTCCGAAGAAGCTGTTGATCAGCGGCACCTGCTTGCCACCCCAACCAGTGACGTAACCGCCTTGCGCGCGCACCAGGCTGACCACGTCATCGTTGATGGGATGGTAGTAGCGGACATCTTCGGTGGTACGCAGGAATCTCACGTCGCCACCCAGCCCGGCGAGATCCTGCCTCAATTGCGAATTGACGCCGCTGGTCGGAGTCTTGGTGTTGTCGAGCGTGTTGTAGTTTACGGTGCTTCCCACGGCGGAAACCCATTGCGGGCCGGCCAGCGCGGCCTGCTGGATCGGCAGCGACGGCGCGGCGGCCAGCGACGTCGGATTGAGAGTGACGTTCTGGTTATAGATCGAATAACGGTACTGCACTCCAATCTGCTCGGTGATCGGCGTGCCTAACTGCATAGTCGCGCCATAGATATCGCTGCCGTACGACTGGTAGGGACTTGCTGAATTCTGCCTGCCGTAAAGCTCGATGCCCGCCGAAACGCGAGTGCCGAGGAAATACGGCTCGGAGGCCGCCAGATCGATTCCGCGCGCGTACTGGCCGTAGGTCAGCGACGCGTTGGCAGTCCTGCCGCTGCCCAATACATTCCGATCGCCCACCTTGACCTCGCCGAGCAGCCCATCGCTCGTTGAAAAGCCGCCGGAAATCGAGAAATCGCCGGTCGATTGCTCCTCCACCTGGACATCAAGCACGACGCGGTCCGACCCCGAGCCGGTCCGGCGCGAAATCTTGACGGTTTTGAAATAGTTCAGATTCCTCAGCCGCCGCTCGGCCCGATCGATCAGACTCTTGTTGTAAGCGTCGCCTTCCGCGAAATCGAATTCCCGCCGGATCACGTAGCCTCGGGTCCGCGTATTGCCATGGATGTCGATGCGTTCGACATAGCTTCGCGGTCCCTGTTCGATCGTGAATATAACATCGATGCGCTTGCCCACCGCATCGCGGGTTATCCGCGGGTTGGCCTGAGCAAAGGGAAAACCGAGTTTTGCCAGTTCTATTGCGAGAACGTCGGAAGTCTTGTCCAGCGCGCCGCCGTCGAACACCGCGCCCGGCCGCGCCACCAGCAGACCGCGAAGTTTTTCGCAGTTGATTCCGGGCACGTTACACGTCGCGCCAATGTCGCCGAAACGATAAAGCGGGCCTTCATCGATCGTAAACGTCAGCGCAAATCCGTGCAGCGCGGGATCATATTCGGCCCTTGCCGAAGTCACGCTAGCGTCCGCATAGCCTTTGCTACGATAGTAGAGCCGCAGCTGCTCGCGATCCGCCGAGATACGGTCTTGATCGTAGGCATCGCCGCCGGTCAGAAAGCTTAGCATGTTGGTCGCTGAGGTCTTGATCACGGCAGCGAGCTGCCGTTTTCCAAAAACATTATTGCCGACGAAATTGATCTGCCGCACCGTCGTCTTCTGGCCCTCAGTCACCTCGTACACGAGGTCGACGCGCCCGTTGCCACGGTCGATAATTTTGGGCACCACCCCGACATTGTTGCGCCCGGCATGCCGGTAGGCTTCCATGATGCGGCCGACATCGGCCTGCACCACGGCGCGCTGCAGCGGACCACGCGACTTGGATTCAATTACCGCGCTAAGCTCTTTGTCCTTGATCTTCTTGTTGCCCTCGAAAGCGACGCGATCGAGTACCGGGGTTTCGGTGAGATGCACAATCAGCCGCTCCCCGGCGGCACGTTCGATTGTCACGTTCTCGAACACGCCGATGCCCAATAGCGATTTGAGCGCTGCATCGCGCGCGGGCTCGTCGAACCTGCCATCGGGCGCCGCGTGGAAATACGAACGCACCGTCTCGGCATCGATGCGGCGATTGCCCTGCACCTCGATGGTCTCGGCCGCAAGCGCCCGGCCAGACAAAAGCCCCAGCCCGGCAAGGACCAGGCAACCCGTGGCGATCGAGCGCTGGCCTCGCCCGAGCGGCGGCCTGTCATCCCTCATCGTCCGGCCTGCTTTCCCATTTGACGCGATGCGATCGAAGTGCCCGCGCGGGGCAAAAGGATGTCTGGGGTATGGTGAGTTGCGGGCTTAAGCGTTGGCGGCTTGCCATAATTTAGACGCAGCGGCGAACCGCACTTCCGCGAAAATGTCGCATAGCCGCTTCAAATGCTTTCTAGCGATGGAGCCAAACAATTCGCGCTTGCGAGGGGTGGCTCGCATGGCGCGGAAGGCGCTTTCTGGGAGCATCACATGCGCTACGCTGCTTTTGTCATCTCGTTGCTTCTGCTGATGGCGCCGGCGGATGCTGCGGTCACGCCGGAGATCGATCCGCGCGCCTCGCTCGAGGTGGTTCAGCGCTGGATTTACAATTACCGGGCCAAGCCTGACTACGCGCATGTCCCCGCCGCGGTGCGGGTACTGTTTCATTCGCAAAGCTTCAAGGAGCCGGAGAATGCCGGGATCTATCTCGGATTCATTGCCGGTGCGATCGGATCCAACCCAGCCAAGGCCGAGCAGCTCGTCACCAGCTTCTTTCCTATCGCGCCGGAAGACGAATGGGTGATCGTGCGCGCTATCGCTTATTCGGGGTTGCCTGATTGGCGCTATCTTTTACGCAAGCTGGCGCCGCGAATGCCCGGACGCAAGGTAATGATCGACAGTTATCTCGCGAACACGCTGCCGACCCTTGCCAATATCCCGTTGGAAGAAACGAAAATCGGCATGTTTGACAAGATGCGCGGCGTGTTTACGAAAAATCCTTTTGCAAAGGAGGAGAAGAAGCTGAAGCTCGTGCAGACCTTCGCCAGCAACCAGGACCTGCTGGATACGCTCTGGGGATATTATTTCGCCACAGGCTCGCATCTTCCGGTGTTGCGCATCATGCAGATGCTTCCCTGGACCAAA
>VAZS01000343.1 GCA_005884855.1 Alphaproteobacteria bacterium
AGGCATCATACGTGTAGAGCAGACCATCTTGGTTCCAGCCGACATTGGCCAGCGAGCTGTGGCGCCGGTTGAGGTCGAACTTAATCGCCCCCATACCTTTTGCAAATCCAGCGGCATTCTCTGCCTCGTGAAAAACCCAGCCATCCGGCAGCACCGCGATCATTCGGTGTTCCTCATCGGTGACCGGATTGCGGATGGGTTCGCTGCGCGCCTGCACGACGCCAGCAATGTCGACGGTGGCGCGACGCTTCTCCAAGTTCCAGTCGAAGCCAATCGTCGCAAACAGCGGGTCCTTGATCGTCTCGATGATTGTCGAGAAGATCTGAAACATCGTACCCTTCGGCTGATCCTCGCCCGAGAGGATGTAAAACAGCGCAGTCCGTTGTGCTTCGGTAGCGCGCTCATCGACGATGGGCTGCAAGACGCCCTGGCCGTGATGGATGGCGCGCGGAAAGTAGAACGTGGCGACTACTGCCAGGTCGTCCAGCGGCACCTCCTCGCAGTGGCCCTTGTCGATCTTGAACGCAACAAGACCGGTACAGTGGCCATAAGTCGGATCAGCCATCGATTCGCAAGGACAACCTAAATCGCAGCTGCAGTACTCGACGTACTTACCTTCGATCTGCCATTTCTTTCCTGCCATGTTCTGTCCTCCCGTGGCGTTTGTTCTTTTTGGAGCTGTCGCGCAGCGACCAAGCTGGCCGAGCGCTGACAACGTATCATCAGCTTCGGCGCGAACCAACGGCAACGGCGGTAGCGGCGAAGGTTGGAACATGCCCGCCGGCGGGTCCGTTGCGCTTCACAAGTCGTGTGACCTGATCGACCGGATGAATCAGCCAAGCGGCGTGGGTCTGGGCAGCGAAACAGATCACCGCGCCGATCCTGCCCCCTCGGGGGCCGCCAATCTTCGCCCTCTTCGCCGTACCTGGCAAGGTCGTGGAACCGCTATCCGGCGAATGTCGGATTTCTACCCGATTCAGGCATTTCTGCGCGCCCGATCCGATGACCGGTTAGTTGGCAAATCCGGCCGACAGCCTACGCATGCGCCGATCCCAGCCGTTCGAATGCCCGTGGATTAACCGGTCAGATCGACCGACAGCCATGATCCGCTTCTGCTTTGGCCGAGATGATCTCGCCGCGCGCGCCTACGTCAGCGCATCGAGTAGCGCCTTCGCCTCTTTTAAGTCGGCGGTGTCGAAGCCTTCGGTGAACCAACCGTAGACAGGGGCCAACAGCTCTCGTGCTTCGGCTCGGCGGTTTCGCTCGCCCCACAGCCGCGCGAGGTCGGTTGCCGCCCGCAATTCCAGCGATTTTGCCTGCTGCTTCCGCGCGACCGCGAGTGCCTGCTGCAGAGAGGCTTGCGCTTCTTCGATCCGATTTTCGGCCCACAGCATGTGGCCATTGACCCGATGAATTTCTGCTTCCCATACCTTCTCGCCGGTCGCTTCGATCCGGGCAAAGGCTTCGCTCAACGGCGACTCTGCTTCGTGCCAAGCGCCCTGCCGGATCAATGCCTCCGCAAAGGTCGACAGGCCGAAAGCGTGCCACGCAATGAGCCTCAAATTCCCGGAGGCGAATGCGGCGCGAAGCATTGCAACTGTGTCGGTGGTGGCGCCCTGTTCGAGCTGGGCCGCTCCACGCAAGAACGCCGGTTCGATGATGTAGGAGAGCCGCTGTTCCGCGCGCAAGTTTTCGACCGCGCCGATGTAAGCGAGAGCGTTTTCCGGCTCACGCCGATGCAGATGAACATGCGCGGCATATTCGAGAGCAACTTCGCGGGTGAACGGATGTGCGATCCGGTCGGCCAGCGCCACCCCTTCTGCGGCGGCGGCAGCAGCCCTGTCGGGGAAGCCCAGGAACCAATCCAGCTGGGCGGCGGTATAGACCGCGCAGGCCCCGGGGTCGTGCCCGCCGTAGATGAAACGGTGCGAGTGGTGTTCCTCCGGATCGTAAAGGCGGCTCCCCTCGATAGTGTGCGCGCGAGCCTCTGTCAGTTCCCCGCGGAAAAACCCGGTCGTCCAAGCGCTGTGATGCGCCTGAAGATGGAAGCCGTCGTTCTCCCCCCGGCCGGCCAATTGCAGCAACTCGTTGGAGAAAACACGGGCATCGCGTGTGATGCCCAACGCTCCTTTGTTTTGCCAGAGCCCGAAAGTCGCCTGGAACCGCTGGCGCTCATTGCCGCGCTTCTCGGCAAGCTCGCGGGAGCGCGCATAGGCCTCCGGTACGGAGGGCGAACTCATCCCCCGCACCGTGATGTAGGAGACGCCGAGCGCCAGTCGCAACTCGATCTCGCGGTCGTCGCGTTCCGGGCCCTCCGGCAAGGTTGAGAGCAGCGCGAGGCCGCGTTCAAGATGGGCAATTGCCTCCGGATGCGCCAGCTTGCCGGCGGCGCGCTGCCCGGCCTTCAGCCACTGCTCCACCGCACGATCATTCGCCCCCGCGGCCTGCAGGTGGTGCGCGAGCAATTCTGGCTGCCGCTCGGCAAGGTCGGCGAAGTCGCCTTCCAGCACCTCGGCGACGCGCGCGTGCAGCTCCTGGCGGCGGGTGCGCAGCAGCGTGCCGTAGGCGGTGTCCTGCACCAGCGCGTGCTTGAACAGGTACGACGATTGCGGCGGCACGCCGCGACAGAACAGCAGCCCGGCATCGGTCAGCAGCCCGAGCCCGGCGCGCAACTCCGCCTCCGGCCGCTGCGCCACCGGCTCGATCAGTTCGTAGCTGAATTCTCGACCGAGCACCGCACCGATCTGCGCGATTTCCCGCGCCGCGCCGCCGATCCGGTCGAGCCGGGCAGTCAGCGAGGCGTGCAGGGTCGCCGGAACCGCCAGCGCGGATACCGGGGTTGCCGACAGCACCGCCGCCAAGCGGTCTTCCTGACCGACGTGTTCCAGCACTGCCTTGGTCAGTTCCTCGACGAACAGCGGCACGCCATCGGTGCGCTCGACGATCTCGGCGACGACCTCGCTGCCGAGCGGCGCGTTGCCGGCGATGCCGAGAACCAGCGCGCCAACCTCCCGACCGCCGAGCCGGTTCAGCGCGAAGCTCGTCACATGCGGCTGGCCGCCCCACGGCGCCTGAAACTCAGGCCGAAAGGTGATGACCAGCAGCACCGGCAAGTGCTTGACCCGCTCGACCATCAGATCGAGCAATTCGCGTGATGTCGGATCGATCCAGTGCGCGTCCTCGAAGACCCCCAGCACGGGCTTGTGCCGTGACAGTTCTGCCAGCTGGTGCAGCAGCGCCTCGAACAGCCGCTCGCGCTTGCGCTGCGGACTAAGGTTCAACGCGGCCGCGGCATTCGGCAGTGACAGCAATTCGGCGAGGAGTTCGAAATCGTCGTCCGCGCCGCCCGATGAGAGCAGTGTATGCGCCTTGCTCCGCCGCTGGTCGGCAGCGTCGCCGCGGGCAAACCCTGCTGCGGCCTCGATCCGCGCGATCGTCGGGTAAAGCACGCTATCCTGATGATGCGGCGAGCAGAACCAGCGCAGCCTCGTATGCGGTTCGTCAGCGATCATGTCGGAGAGGGCCGCAGTCAATCGCGACTTGCCGATGCCCGGCTCACCCGACACCAGCACCACCCGGCCTTCGCCGGTCTTGGCCTGTTGCCAGCGGCGCAGCGCCAGCTCCAGTTCCTCATCACGACCGACCAGCGGCGTCGCGTCCGAACGCAGCGCCTCGAAGCGGCTGACCGCGCCGCTCTCTCCAATAACCCGCCATGCGCGCTGCGGCTCGGCAAACCCGGCGAGCGGCTGCGCCCCGAGGTCTTCCAGATCGAACAGCGCGCCGACGTGGCGGCGCGTGCCGTCCGCGATGACTAGTGTACCTGGCGCGGCAAGTCCCTCCACTCGGGCCGCGAGGTTCGGCGTTTCGCCGACGACCCCGCGCTCCTGGCTGGCGCCCGCGCCGATCAGGTCGCCGACCACGACCAGCCCGGTGGCGGCGCCGACATGGATTTGCAGCTTTTCGGGCGTGTCGAGCCGGGCGATCGCGTCGAGCAGCGCCAGCCCGGCGCGGACCGCCCGCTCGGCGTCGTCTTCGTGCGCCTCGGGATATCCGAAATAGACCAGCACGCCGTCGCCCATGTATTTGGCGACGAACCCGGCAAAGCGGCCAACAGTTTCGGCAACGACGCGATGATAGGCGCCGATCACCTCGCGCAAATCCTCCGGATCGAGCCGTGATGCCAGCGCGGTCGAGCCAACCAGGTCGCAGAACATTACGGTGATTTGCCGCCGCTCCGCCTCGCGCGCCGGCGCGGCAGCTTCCGCTGGAGCAGGCGTCTCGGTTGGCATCGCCGCACCCTCCGACAGCAGGGCGATCGCGTCGAGCAGCCGTCGGCGGTGGCCAATCGACGCAACGCCCAACTCGCGCAGGTCGTCCGCGGTCAGTCTCCGCAGAACATCCGCGTCGATATCGTTGTCGCGAAAAGCCCCCTCGTATTGAGCGAAGCCGAGTTCGCGCAACCATGCGGCAATGTCCATCGGATGCCCCTCATCTCGGTTCGGCAAGCGGCGCCGTCACGAGAACTTTGATCGGAGCGATATTAGTCTAATCGGACGCGGGGGACGATATTTCCTCCCAAGCTCCGCAAGCTGCTCGGATCGTGCTTGTTCGATCGCGCGAGTGTCTGAGGGCAGGCCATGGCAATCTCGTTTTCCCTCCCTTTCTGAGCCGTTGGGGCGTGTCAGGCAAGGTCTAAAAAGGGGGCAAAAGCGGAAGCTGCCGATTGCAAATATGGGCTTCCGCTTAGCGCCGAGAGCTGACATTTCGACGCGTCGTCGGTAGACGGCTCAAGACGACCCTAAGCGGAGGTTCGACCAAGCCTCGCCCTTGCCAAAACCGGCCATTCGCCCGTGCCTCTTCGATGACCTCGGCCCGGCCGAGGAGACTTTGCGGTTCGCTCATGCCGAGCGCCTTCGTCCTCTTGAGATTTGATGACCAGCTCGAATTTGGGCGGTTGCTCTACGGGCAGATCGGCGCCTTTCAAAATCCCGCGCTTGCGCGCAGCGAACTGATCGAAGGCATCCTGCCGCCCAGAAGCAGAAGAGTCCCGCCTTTCCACCGAAAGTGCCGACCAAGCGGTCCCCCTTGTTAGGGGATCTGATAGACGGCGACTTCCTCGGCGATGCCCCGTATCGTGCGCTGCTGCGCAACCGGTGCCAGCCCGTTGGATGCGAGTAAAGCGGACACCTGCGGGTCGGTTATGACCGGGCGTGTTGCCAGTATCGCGCGCGAGTCGGCGAGGGCCTGGACGCGGGCAGCGACGTTCACCGTCGTACCGAAATAGTCTTGGCGGTCATTGAGCAGCACGACTAGGCACGGTCCCGCATGGATTCCGATTTTCAGGGAAAGGTCTTCATGACCGTGCCGTTCATTCAGCGCGTGCATCGCTTCACGCATGCGTAGCGCGGCAGCGACGGCGCGGCCAGGAGTCGGAAAGGTCGCCATCACGGCATCGCCGATCGTCTTGACCACAGCACCGGTCTCGGCGGCTACGATCTCGG
>VAZS01000344.1 GCA_005884855.1 Alphaproteobacteria bacterium
TCACATGTTCCGGGTCACGACCTTTGGCGAAAGCCACGGGATCGCGATCGGCTGTGTGGTCGATGGCTGCCCGCCATTGCTGGCGCTGACTGAAGAGGACATCCAACACGATCTCGATCGCCGCCGTCCCGGACAGTCGCGCTTCACCACCCAGCGGCAGGAAGCGGACGCGGTGAAGATTCTGTCTGGCGTCATGGCGCATCCCGAAACAGGCGCGCAGGTAACAACGGGCACGCCGATCGCGCTATTGATCGAGAACACCGATCAGCGTTCAAAAGATTACTCCGACATCAAGGACAAGTTTCGCCCCGGTCACGCCGACTTCACCTATGAGGCCAAATACGGGCTGCGTGATTACCGCGGCGGCGGGCGATCTTCCGCGCGGGAGACCGCGACGCGGGTCGCGGCCGGCGCCATTGCCCGCAAGATTCTGCCCAACGTGACCGTGCGCGGTGCGCTGGTGCAGATGGGGCCGCACAAAATCAATCGCGACAACTGGGACTGGGACGAGATCGCGCGCAATCCGTTCTTCTGCCCGGACAAGGAAAAGGCCGCGTTCTTCGAAGACTATCTCGATGGCATCAGGAAAAAGGGCTCGTCGATCGGCGCAGTAATCGAAGTCGTCGCCGACGGTGTACCGGCGGGCCTGGGCGCGCCAATCTATGCCAAGCTCGATGCCGACTTGGCGACGGCGCTGATGAGCATCAACGCGGTGAAGGGCGTCGAGATCGGCGCTGGTTTCGGAGCGGCCGAATTATCGGGCGAGGAAAACGCCGACGAAATGCGGATGGGCAATCAGGGCGTCAGCTTCTTGTCCAATCATGCCGGCGGCATATTGGGGGGCGTCTCCACCGGGCAGCCGGTGGTGGCGCGGTTTGCGGTAAAGCCAACTTCATCGATCCTGTCGCCGCGCCGCACTGTCGATCGCAGCGGCGTCGACACGGATATTACGACCAAAGGTCGCCACGACCCTTGCGTGGGGATCCGCGCAGTGCCGGTGGGCGAGGCGATGATGGCGTGCGTGCTGGCCGATCATTTTCTGCGCCATCGCGGGCAGGTGGGGAAGTAGCGAACGCGCCGGCGTTGCCGCGAAATTGCCGTAGGGCGGATTAGCGCAGCGTAATCCGCCATCTTGTTGAGCGGGTTACGGCTGCGCCTAGTCGGCCCTACAGAATACTACGGAGCCGTAGAGCGGATTAGCGTAGCGTAATCCGCCATTTTGTTTGATCGGTGCGGCGGGTTACGCCTTCGGCTAACCCGCCCTACGCATCCCTTCGTTCTCCGAAACCTCCGTTTTGCTGAACGTCGCCCGCCCAATCCAGCGCCACTACTCCCGCGCGGACATCGCGATGAAACGACGAATGCGGCCAATCGCGGACGCGCTCGACTAGGCCGTGCTTCATTGGATTGATATAACAATACTCGATGTGCCGTGCGTAATCCGCTTCGTCCCGGATCAGATGCTCCCAGAATCGCCGTTGCCATATCCCGCGTTCGTTGCGAGCGATCCGAACGGGACCGAGCCGTTCCAGTTTCGGCAGCGCTCTCGCAAAGCCGCTCTTAATAAGCCGCCAGCGGCTGGAGAAATCGGCATCACCAGCAGGCAAGGTCCAGATAGCATGCATATGATCGGGCAGCACGACAATGGCGTCGATCCTGAAAGGGAGTTTTTGCTGCGTCCGGATGATCGCGTGGCGCAAGGCACCGATATGTTCGACCAGCAGAGTTTTTCGCCGCTCCAACACATTTACGGTGAAGAACCAGCAGCCGCCTGGAACGAATGCACGACGATCATTGGGCATGAGACTAGGATATCACACCATCATTCCGTCTTGGCTAACCCGCTCTGCGGAATACTACGGAGTAAGGCTCTTGATTTGAGCGTAGCGTAGGGCGGATTAGCGTAGCGTAATCCGCCGTCATGCCGGCTTCAATGGCGGGTTACGCCTGCGGCTAACCCGCCCTACGGAGTGAGTGCTGGTTAGCTCGCGATGAAGGCTTCCAAGCCTTGACGCCTCCGGAACTTGTGCCGCAAATGCACGCACCATGAACGCAACCGAGCTGCAGAAGATTGTCGATTGGCTGATCGACGGCGCGAGGTCCACCTCAAGCCCGACCCAGATGATGGGGGAAATCTGCGAGCGCCTGGTGGAGGCAGGCTTGCCGCTGTGGCGCGTCGGCGTGTTTGTCCGGACATTGCATCCCGATGTTTTCGGCCGCAATTTCATCTGGCGGCCGGGAGCGGAAGTCACCACGGCCACCGCGGGTTTCGACGTCATCGATTCCCCGGAATATATCAACAACCCGCTGGCGATCGTATTCGGCGAGCGGCGCGAGGTCAGATGCCGCCTCGACGATCCCGAAAGCAAGCGTTTTCCGTTTCTGGACGAGATGCGCGAGGAAGGCGTCACCGATTACATCGCGCTGCCGCTGCTTTTCATCGACGGCTCGACTCATGCATCGAGCTGGACCACGAAGCGGCCTGGCGGCTTTAGCGATGGCGAGTTGGCCACCTTGAGAAAGATCGTGACGCCGCTGGCACGCATCATCGAGATCGTCAACCTGCGCCGCACCGCCTCGATCCTGCTCGATACCTATGTGGGAAACCGCGCTGGCGAGCGCATTCTCGGCGGCCAGATTCGCCGCGGCCACACCGACACCATGGATGCCGCGATCTGGTTATCGGATCTGCGCGGCTTTACCGCGCTATCCGACCGGCTGCCGGCTGAGACTGTGGTGGATATTCTCAACCGCTATTTCGATTGCCAGGTGTCGGCCATCAGAAATCACGGCGGGGAAGTCCTGAAGTTCATGGGCGACGGGCTGCTCGCGGTTTTTCCGATCGCGGAGCAGGAGGACGAGGTTCATCAGGTTTGTGCGCGCGTGTTGGAAGCCGCGCGCGAATCCCGCGCCAGTGTGGAAGCGATGCATTACCCGATCGGGGAGGCGTTGGAGCGCTTTCGCTTCGGTGTGGCGTTGCATGTCGGCCGAATACTCTATGGCAATATCGGCGGCGGCAACCGGCTCGACTTCACCTGCATCGGGCCCGCCGTCAACCTCGCAGCGAGGTTGGAAAAGATCGCTGGCCGGCTCAATCGCACCATCGTGGCCTCGGCCGGGTTCGCTGGCATATGTGGCGTAGGCTGGGCCGATCTGGGCGAGTTTCCGATCGCGGGCTTTGCCAACGCCGAGCGGGTCTACGGCCTTGCCGATGAAAGCCCGGCTTGAGCCTGTTCGCCGAGCCTACTTGTTAGGACAGGCTTTATAGCCGAACTTCTGGATCATGTCGTTGCCGGATATGGTGTGGAAATCCAGCGTGTCCATGTAATGATTTGCAGTGACGAAAGCGCGAAGCTGCGGGTTGTAGGTGCCTAGCATGTGAGAGGTCGAGGA
>VAZS01000345.1 GCA_005884855.1 Alphaproteobacteria bacterium
ACCAAGGTGCCGCCGCTGCCTTGGCCGATCACCGCCTGGAGCGACGGCAGAAAGCTGATGGTCAAAAGTGCTGCGCCCAGAGTCCAGACGCCGGCAAAAGCCGTCGCGATGGCATACACGTTTCGGGCGGGCCGGCCCTTCTGAATGGCCTGCAGAATCTGACCGATGGTTTCGCGGTCGTCGTTGGCGGCGCGGCGGGTCGAACGCGCTTCGCCGATCGGTTCGAAAGCTGACCGGTCGCCGCCGGGGCGGGTATCGAAAGCGCTGTCGTCGTAACTCGTTGTGGAGAGCGAATTCGCTGAACTCAAATCGTTGTGGGCTGACACTCTGTCGTTCTCAGCTGGCGCTGATGCATCGCCGATGTTCAAGGCTTCCTGTATGGCAGAAAGCGCGACTTCGGTCGGGTCTTTGACCTTTTTGGGATGGTTCGCCATGTTCGGTGTCAGCCCTCATTTTACTTTTCACGCGTCCCGGAAAGCCCCGCGCGAATGTCCCCTCGCGAAGTCGAAGCCGACATCGTTAGCTGCGCTGGTCACGAACCCGCGAGCATCGGCCGGCTGTCTGCCCCCATCCGGAACCATCCTATGGGCTAGGCGATACGAAAGAAATGGCCGCTATTAACTCAATCTTAATCATCGTTAACAGCGCGGTATCCTAAGGCTTTGGAGTTCCACGCGCTTTGCATTCGGGCGGGTTAATTGGGGCAACTCTTAGCCAAAAACAAGGCGAACTGGCGGCCTATACATTTCATTAACCGTTACCGTGGTTGGCTGGCCCGAGTTCGAACCGAGGTGAGTTGGGTCAGCGCCATGCCGCTTCACGTGGAACGGATTAACTGGATGCCATCCCCGCCGCTCGCTCCCGATGACGGCCCGATCGACTTCGAACATCTTCGGCGAATGACGCTGGGAGATGCCGAGCTCGAGCGCGAAGTGCTGGGGCTGTTTTCGGTGCAGGCGCTACGCGTGGTTGGCACGCTGGCCGCCTTGCCCGCAGATGCCCGCGCGCAGGCGCATACGCTTAAGGGTTCGGCCCGTGCGGTTGGCGCATTTGCGGTTGCTGACGCGGCGAGCCGTCTGGAAGCGAAGATAGCGAATGGTGATGACGCCTCGCAGGCGCTCACCGAACTTAGCGATGCCGTGGCCCTGGCGCGTTCGGCTGTCGATGCGATCCTGCGCTAGGCCTGATCGCAACCCACCGCAGTAGCAAAGCTTACGATTCTGGTGCGGTTTTGGAGTTTGACACCCGCGCGCAGCACGCGCGGGACAACCTGATGGCGATGTCAAAACCGCCCGCACTAGCGCGGAGCGGATCGACCCGTTATACGACTGCCCGGACCTCCTTATCCGGCACACGAGCAAACATGGCCAAGATTTCCTTTGTCGATCATACCGGCGAAACCCGCACTATCGAGGTAGAGAACGGGGCGACCGTTATGGAAGCGGCGATCCGCAACGCGATTCCCGGCATCGAGGCCGAATGCGGTGGGGCCTGCGCCTGCGCGACCTGCCATGTCTATGTCGATGAGGTGTGGCGGGAGAAGGTCGGGCCTCCCTCGCCGATGGAAGAGGACATGCTGGATTTCGGGTTCGACGTGCGGCCGAATTCGCGCCTGTCGTGCCAGATAAAGGTGAGCGACGAGCTTGATGGGCTCGTGGTCTCCACGCCGGAGCGGCAGGCCTAGAACCGCTTCTTTCACGTGTTTTCCTGACTCGAACCGGCCCGGCAACTTCGCTTGAAACTTTTAAAATTTCGGCGGCGCTACTTCCACCCCATGGCGCAGCCAAGGCTGAAAATTTCGGACTATCTCTGGTGTCAGCGGTGTCGGCTTGCGCGTGTTCTCGTCGATCAGCACCGTCACTGATCGCGCCGAGGCGACGCATTTTCCTTCGGAAAACACTACCTGATCGAACGTGACGGAGGTTCGCCCGAACTTCGAAACGCCGAGCCCCGTCTCGATCGTGCCCGGCCAGCGCAGCTCGGCGCGGAAATGGATGTCCAGTCGCACCATAATCCAGGCCAGGCCCGCGGGCATTAGCCCGTAACTGCGGTCTTTCATCAGAGTGACACGGCCGGTTTCGAAATACGTTGCATAAACCGCGTTGTTCACGTGATGGTTGGGGTCGAGATCGGCAAACCGCACATTGTCGGTCAACCGGTAGGGAAAATCTTGCAGGCGCAACGTTGAATCGAGACGGGCGGGCGCGTTCACGGGGATCTCCGAATGTAATGCCCTTACAGCGCAGTTGACGAACTGCGGCAAGAGGGTTGCGGCGGTGTTCCGGGGCCATAATTATGGCTTTCCTGACCCCTCTGCGTTGGCTAGACAGGCGCTGCCGAAGGTGCCTGCCGGCGAGATTTCAACCGAAAAGAAGAGATATGAGCGAAGTCATCAAAACCGATGTGCTGATTATTGGCGCGGGACCGTGCGGACTGTTTGCTGTTTTCGAACTGGGCCTGTTGGATATGAAGGCGCATCTGGTTGATATTCTCGACAAGATTGGCGGGCAGTGTGCCGAGCTCTATCCGGAAAAACCGATCTACGACATTCCAGGCATCCCATACGTCACTGGTCAGGGCGTGACGGATGCGTTGATGGAGCAGATCAAGCCCTTCAAGCCGACCTTCCATCTCAACGAGATGGTGGAGAACATCGAGAAGATCGGCGATCCCGCCTTTCGCGTCACTACCGACGGCGGCAAGATATTCGAATGCAAGGTGGTCGTGATCTCCGCCGGTGGCGGATCATTCCAGCCGAAGCGGCCGCCGGTGCCCGGGATCGAGGATTACGAGGGGCGTTCTGTATTTTATTCCGTGCGCAAGATGGAGCAGTTCCGCGACAAGGATTTGCTGATCGTTGGCGGCGGCGATTCCGCGCTGGATTGGACGCTCAATCTGCACCCGATCGCCAAGCGCGTCACGCTGTTGCATCGGCGCGACGATTTCCGCGGCGCGCCCCATAGCGTTGAGCAGATGCGCGCACTGGTCGCCGGCGGAAAATTGGATCTGAAAATTGGCCAGGTCACGGCGCTGCAAGGCGAGGGGGGCATGCTCGCCGGTGCGACCGTAAAAGGCAACGACAACAGCATTTCGAGCGTAACGTGCGACACCATGCTGCCGTTCTTCGGCCTGACCATGAAGCTGGGACCGGTTGCGAATTGGGGCATCGCGCTCGAGAACAATCTGGTGCCGGTCGAGACCTCCGCATTCGAAACCAGCGTGCCCGGAATTTTTGCGATCGGGGACATCAACACCTACCCGGGCAAGCTGAAGCTGATCCTGTGCGGTTTTCATGAAGGCGCCCTGATGGCCCAGAGGGCGCACCGTTATGTCTATCCCGACAAGCGGCTGGTTTTTCAGTACACGACCTCGTCCTCGAGTCTGCAGAAGAAGCTCGGGGTCAACTGACGCATTCTTGCGCCGCGCATGCGACCGCGGCGGAACACTTTGATGCCTTAGTCTTGTTGCTGAGCCCGGGGCCTGAACACCCGCGCCAAAGATCCGACCGCGGCAATGGAAGCATTCGCGAAATGGCCTTAGTCTGCGGTCATTGTTTCAGTGAATTATTCAGGTGGTGACCATGCGGACTGCGAAATCCGGAATTCGGTTGGCGTTCTCATTCATGGCTGGTCTTGCGCTGCTGCTTGCTATCGTTTCCGCCGTGCGGGCCGCTGAACCCTCAGCCGCAGGGCTGTGGCA
>VAZS01000346.1 GCA_005884855.1 Alphaproteobacteria bacterium
AGGTGCTGTTCATTTTCAATTCGCTGGGAACGCCGCCGAATTCGGCGATCCACAAGTACATGAATTCAAAGAAGGTGCCGCAACTGTTCGTCGCAACCGGCGCCACCAAGTGGAACGATCCCAAGGACTTTCCCTGGACCATGGGTTGGCAACCCAATTACCAGAGCGAGTCGCGGATTTACGCGAAATACCTGTTGAAGGAGAAGCCTAACGCCAAGATCGCGGTTCTGTATCAGAACGACGATTACGGCAAAGACTACCTGAAGGGCCTCAAGGAGGGGCTCGGCGCCAAAGCCGGCTCCATGATCATAGCGGAAGAAAGCTTCGAGACCACCGAGCCGACCATCGACAACCACATCGTCAAGCTGAAATCGACCGGCGCCGATGTGTTCTTCAACGTCACCACCCCGAAATTCGCCGCGCAGGCGATCAAGAAGATCGCCGAGATCGAGTGGAAGCCTCTGCACCTTCTCAACAACGTTAGCTCTTCGATCGGCAGCGTGATGAAGCCGGCCGGCTACCAGAATGCCCAGGACATCATTTCCGCGGCCTACCTGAAGGACGTTTCCGATCCTCAATGGGCCAACGACCCCGGCATGAAGCAGTTCCTGGATTTCATGGCAAAGGATTTTCCGGAAGGCGACAAGCTCGATGGCAGCACGGTCGTGGGGTACGGCGTTGCGCAGACCCTGGTCCAGGTGCTGAAGCAGTGCGGTGACGACCTCACTCGCGCAAATGTCATGAAGCAGGCTGCGAACCTGAAGGATTTCCGCACCGAAGTCCTGTTGCCGGGCATCAAGATCAATACCAGCCCAACCGATTTCGCCCCGATCAGTCAGCTTCAGCTGATGAAGTTCAAAGGCGAGAAGTGGGAGCTGTTCGGCGACGTGCTGAGCAGCGACGTTGGAGGCTGAGCGCCGGGCATATTTCGTAGCGAGCTAATCAAACCTCCGCAGTTTGCTGCGGGGGTTTTCTTTTGCCGCGATCGGACCGATAACGGCGGGATGTTTCCAACCGATATCCCATAAAGCCATGATCGACAGACGCCCTCTCCTGCGCGCGATCTTCGACGCCGCCGTTGCCGCTGCGCACCCTGATGTCGTGCTGGCGGCCCACCTGAGGCCACCTCCGGAAGGACGGGTGATCTGCCTTGCCGCCGGCAAGGCCGCAGCCGCCATGGCCGCGGCTGCGGAGCGGCATTATCTCGACGAACTTGGCCTCGAGCCATCGCGGCTGTCGGGCATCGCAACCACCCGGCACGGCCACGGTGTGCCGACCCGTCGGATCAAGGTGATCGAAGCCGGTCATCCTGTTCCAGACCAGGCCGGGCTGAAGGGCGCCGAGGAAAGCCTGCGGCTCGCCGAGGCAGCCGATTCCGGCGATCTCGTATTGGTGCTGTTGTCCGGCGGCGGCTCCGCCAACTGGATCGCCCCGGTCGAGGGCGTATCCTTTGCCCAAAAACAACAAGTAACCCGTGCGCTGTTGCGTTCGGGCGCGCCGATCGGGGAGATCAACACGGTTCGCAAGCACTTGTCGCGTATCAAGGGCGGCCGGCTGGCGCGCGCAGGCCAGCGCGCAGAAGTCGTGACGCTGGCGATCTCGGACGTTCCGCATGACGAGCCTTCCGCAATCGCATCGGGTCCGACGGTTCCGGATCCGACCACGCTCGCCGACGCACGCGCCATTGTCGCGAAGTACGGCCTCAAGCTTGACGAGGCCCTCGGACGCGCGCTCAACGAGCCCAGCAACGAAAGTTGCAAGCCGGGCGATAGCGCGTTTGCGCGCGCGCAATTCGAATTGATCGCGCGGCCGAGGGCATCACTGGACGCCGCGATCGAATTAGCAAGGCAGGCCGGCTACGATATCGTCGATCTCGGCGCCGATCTCGAAGGCGAGGCGCGCATTGTCGCCGCCGATCACGCGCAACTGGCGCTCAAGGCGCGCGGCGAGGGACGGCGGATGGCGATCCTGTCCGGCGGTGAACTCACCGTCACTGTGCGCGGCAGTGGGCGCGGCGGTCCCAACCAGGAATATGCGCTGGCTCTGGCCGCGCTGCTCAAGGACACCACAGCGATTTCGGCGCTGGCGGCGGACACCGACGGGGCGGATGGTGGCGCGGGCAGCGCGGCCGATCCGGCCGGCGCAATCATCGATCAAAGCACGTTTGAAAAGATGCGCTCGCTCGGGCTCGAGGCAGCCGCCTACCTCGACAACAACGACGCCACGGGTTTCTTTGCGAAAACCGGCGATCTGTTGCTTACCGGTCCGACGCTGACCAACGTCAATGACATCCGGGTGATTTTGGTGGATGAGGTGTGAGGATGTTCCCTAAGGCGTATACTAGTTGAGCAGAATATCAGGATGCATCGCTGCTCTCGTGGTTCGAGACGAGCGGCGTTGCCGCTCTCCTCACCATGAGGGTCTAGACCTCGTCCTGAAGGAGCGCGCATTTGCGCGCGTCTCGAAGGATGTTTCCTACAGCGTATACTAGTTGAGCAGAATATCAGGACGCACGGCTGCCCTCATGGTTCGAGACGAGCGGCGTTGCCGCTCTCCTCAACATGAGGGTCTAGACCTCGTCCTGAAGGAGCGCGCATTTGCGCGCGTCTCGAAGGATGAAGCCACCGATATCACAATTCTCTTGCGATCGTGGCCAGCATGTCCAGCAGCGCGGCGCGCTTGGCCGGCCCCAATATTTCATTGAGACGTGCTTCGTGCTTGGCGGCGACCAGCTTCTTCGCCCGCGCCAGCACCGCCCTGCCCTTGTCGGTCAGCACAACAATGTGGGAGCGGCGATCATTCGTCGAACGTAACCGTGCGCACAGCTCGCGGCTCTCCAGCCCATCGAGCATCGCCACGAAATTCGGCCTGAGGATGCCAAGTGTATTGGCGATTTCGGTCTGGTTACGGCCGGGATTCTTGTCGAGCAGCAACAGTACCGAGAACTGCGCCGGGGTCAGTTGCAGCGGCGCGACGCAGCGCAGGAAATTTTCGAAGATCTTTAGTTGCGCGCGCTTGAGCGAATAGCCCAACTGCTCGGACAATTCGCCCAACTGCAGCTCGGTGTTTTCCACCGCGCTCTCGAGTGGCTCCTTGCGGGCCGGGCGGGCGGTTTTCACGGCGTTGGCCACCGCGCTCTTGAGAACAGTCATCGATCGAAGCTCGCTGTCTGCGCCAGGTTGGAAACACTCCGGCAAAACGAATCTTGCCTTGCGATTATAATCGATAATTGTTATAGAGTATATCAAATAGCGGCAGGATCTTTCAACTGCTGTTATCGAAGTGTCGCGCTCGGGTGAGCCGCGGCCCGTCCGATATGTGAGGGGAGCGTCCGGTCTTGAACACGACCATCATGCTTTTCCTGGTGCAGGACGGCATTACCAATGGCGCCATCTATGCGTTGCTCGGGCTGGCGCTCGTGCTCGTGTTCGCCGTCACCCGGGTGATCCTGATCCCGCAGGGCGAGTTCGTCACTTACGGCGCGCTGACCTATGCCTCGCTTTCTTCGGGCCAGATGCCGGGCACCGCGCGGCTGGCCGTCGCCATGGGAATCGTGGCACTCGGGCTCGATCTGTTCGCGGCGCGCCGATCGCTGCATCTGCGGCTGGTTGGCCGCGCCTTCGCGGTCAACATCGTGCTGCCTGTGGCGGTATTCGTTTTGACCTATTGGTTGGCCGGCCGTCATCCTCCGATCGCCGTCAACGTCGCGCTGTCGCTGCTGATCGTCGCGGCGATCGGAGTGTTTCTCTATCGCATCGCGTTTCAGCCGCTGGCCCATACTTCGGTGCTGGTTTTGCTGATCGCCTCGGTGGGCTGTCATCTCGCGCTGCAGGGCTTCGGGCTGGTGTTTTTCGGGGCCGAAGGCCAGCGCGGCTCGACGATCGCGGATACCGCGTTCAGTTTGGGCCCGCTGCGCTTCACCGGCCAGAGCCTCGCCGTCTACGCCATCACGGCTGGCTTTATCGTCGCGCTCTGGCTATTTTTCGATCTCGGGAATCCTGATCGTGCCGATCACCACCTTATACTACGACACCGGATTCCTGATCGGCCTGAAAGGCTTTATTGCCGCGATCATCGGCGGCCTCGTCAGCTATCCGCTGACAGCGGTCGCGGCGCTGGTGGTCGGCACGGTGGAAGCCTTCTCCTCGTTCTATGCCAGCAACTTCAAGGAGGTCATCGTGTTCACGCTGATTCTTCCGGTTCTGGTGCTGCGCTCGCTGGCCGCGCCCGCGGTCGAAGAAGAAAAGGATTGAGAGCGATGAGGCAACGTCTGCCGATCATCGTGTTCGCGCTTGTGGTGGCGGCGATCCCGTTCATTCCGGGCGTGCCGCCGTTCTGGATCGTGCTGTTGGACAATATCGGTCTAGCCGCGCTGGTGGCGATGGGGCTTGTGCTCTTGACCGGCGTCGGTGGCCTCACCTCGTTCGGCCAGGCGGCGTTTTGCGGTTTCGGCGCCTACACCACGGCGGTGCTGACGACGGCCTATGGCGTGTCGCCATGGCTGACGCTGCCACTGTCGCTTGCGGTATCAGGCTTTGCCGCAGTCCTGCTCGGGCTGGTCACGGTGCGGCTGTCGGGCCACTATCTGCCGCTTGGCACGATCGCCTGGGGCCTCGGGCTGTTCTATCTGTTCAGCAAGCTCGAATTCCTTGGCCGCAACGACGGCATCTCGGCCATCCCGCCTCTATCGATCGGTCCGCTCAGGATGATCGACCCGGGAGCCATCTACTTTGCGATCTGGATTGCGGTGTTGCTATGCGCGCTGCTCACCATGAACCTGCTGGACTCGCGCACCGGCCGCGCCATTCGCGCGCTGCGGCGCGGGCACATCGCTGCCGAAGCGTTCGGCGTGCAAACCCCGCGCGCCAAGCTGCTGGTTTTCATCTATGCCGCGGTACTGGCCGGCCTCTCCGGCTGGCTCTATGCGCATTTCCAGCGCGCCGCCAATCCGACCCCGTTCGGCGCGCAGGCCGGCATCGAATATCTCTTCATCGCAGTGGTCGGGGGCGCCGGCTACGTCTGGGGCGGCGTGTTGGGGGCTGCGATCGTCGTGATCCTGAGGGAAATTCTTCAGAGCTATTTGCCTTATATCTTTCACGGCGAGGGGCAGCTCGAAACCATCGTGTTCGGCATCCTGCTGGTGCTGCTGCTGCAACTCGCCCCGACCGGGGTATGGCCCTGGCTGATGGCGCGGCTGCCGCTGAAACACAAGCGCAAGCGGCCCGATACCTCGCTTGCATTGCCGTCACGGCCAAAAGCTGTGGCCGCATCGGCGGTGCTGCTGCGGCTCGATCAAGCACGCAAGCAATTCGGCGGCGTGCTCGCGGTCAACAATGTCTCGTTCGACGTGCAGTCTCGCGAGATCGTGGCGCTGATCGGACCGAACGGTGCGGGCAAGAGCACGACCTTCAACCTGATCACCGGCGTACTCAC
>VAZS01000347.1 GCA_005884855.1 Alphaproteobacteria bacterium
CAAGCGTGTAGATCGCGCTGTAGATCGAGATCACCGCCCCGCGCTGCGACACCGGCGTGAACTCACCCAGCATCGGCGGACATACCACATAGATCGATCCGCAAAGTCCGGAGCCGAACACGAGAAACGCGATCTGCAGACCCGCACCGTCCAGATACGGCAGAACCGCAAGGATCGATCCGCCGACCACCAAGGGCGCCGCGCCAAGGATGCCGCGCGCGCCCCGGGTCGATACGCCGCGCGCCATCATCACTTGCGAAATCCATCCCGTAAGCAGCACCACCGTGGCACCGAACACCCACGGCAAAATCGAAATCCACCCGGCCTCTTTTTGCGAAAAACCAAGACCCTTGACGATGAAAGGCGTGAACCATGTCAGCCCCAGCGACAGCGCCCAATACGCGCCGAATGTCGCTGCGCAGCAGCCAATAAAGGTCCGCGAGGTCAGAAGCTGAAAATAGGGGACGCGCGGATCGGCGGTGGCCATCGTTGCGGTCTGGACCAGTGGACCTTCCTTGCCGAGAATGAGCCAGGCCACGACCCACATCAGGCCGACCACGCCGAGAGCTCCGAAGGCGTAGTGCCAGCTATAATTCACGATCACCCAGTTCAGCGCCGGCACCGCAAGGATCACGCCGAAGGCCGATCCCTGCGACAGGATCGCGGTGGGAAGCGTTCGCTTCTCGTCCGGGAACCACTTGTAGACCGCGTGCGCGGCCACCGAGAACGCCGGGCCCTCGCCGGCTCCGAGGATAACGCGGCAAATCAAGAGCGTGGTGAAACCGACCGTGCCGACCATTGGAAACTGCGCAAGCGCCCATATCAGCGCGAGCGCGAGCAGCACCCAGCGGGTGTCGATGCGATTGACGATGAACCCGACCACAATGGCCGCGAATGAAAACAGAAAGAAAAACGACGAGCCGAGCAGGCCGAACTGTTCCGGTTCAAGTTTCAGCTCTGTCATGATCGGCACGCCGGCAAGTCCGACCACGATCTTGTCGGCAAAATTGACCAGCATGAACAGAAACAGCAGGAATGTAATTTTCCATGCGCCTTTGGGGCTCGGTTGCGTGGTCATGATTTCTCCCCCCGATGACTCGTATGCCGGCCCTTTTACGGGTCCGTCCGATGCTACCTGTGGCATGTCTGTCAAGGCAACCAACGATTCTGGCCTCATCGCACTTGCCACATCTCGCCCGAGCCTCCCGCAAGCATCCTGCAAACGGATCACGATCGCGTCGCCACACCATTGAGACCGTGATCTCTCACCTCGCGCTTGCTATGTTGCGCGCCAACGGAGGAAAATTCCATGAAATCGTCGTTTCGGCCGCGCGTCCTTGGAGTCCTTGTTTCGCTTTCGATGCTTGCGGGCCACGCGGTCTGGGCCCAAGCCGATAAGGCGCCGGATTTCGCGGCCATTGTGGCTGCAGCGGACCGCAGCGAAGCGGATCGGCAAACCGACCAGCGCCGCCAACCCGCCAGGATGCTCGCCTTTACCGGCGTCGAAAATGGCATGAAGGTACTCGATATGGGGGCGGGCGCCGGCTACAGCACAGAATTGCTGGCGCGCTCTGTCGGCGCGCAGGGCGTCGTTTACGCGCAGGAATCGGCCGCGGTGATGGAGCGGGTGAAAGATAAGTTCGATATCCGCGCCGAGAAGCCCGCGATGAAAAATGTCGTGCACCTGATTCGCAATTACGACGATCCCCTGCCGCCGGAAACAAGCTCGCTCGACCTGATCACGTTCTTCTTTGCATACCACGACGTCACCTACATGCCGGTGGATCGGTCCCAGATGAACAAGAAGATGTTCGCGGCGCTGAAGCCAGGCGGCTTTCTTGTGATTGCCGACCATTCGGCCCGCGCCGGCGAGGGCACGTCAGTAGCAAAGACGCTGCACCGTATCGAGGAAAGCACGCTTCGCCAGGAGATCGAGGCGGCCGGGTTCAAGCTTGCGGCGGAAGCCGACTTCCTGCGTCATCCCGAAGATCCGCGAGATGCAGCCGTGTTTCGCCCGCAGGTTCCGGTGGATGAATTCGTGCTGAAGTATCAGAAGCCGCTCTAACGATGCTGGCGCAGTTGGCATGGCAACCGGCGATCCAACTGTGCTGAGCGTCCGCGACCTGACCAAGACCTATCGCTCCGCCGGAGAGAACGTGATTGTGCTTCGCGGAGTCAACCTTGAGATCACCGCCGGCGAGCGCGTCGCGCTGTCGGGAGAATCCGGGAGCGGCAAGAGTACGCTGTTGCACCTGATCGCCGGGCTGGATCATGGTGACAGCGGCGAGATCAGGCTGGCCGATGCCGCCGTTTCCGATCTTACCGATGCCGGCAGGGCGGCATTACGCAGGGACCGGCTGGGGTTGGTGTTTCAACAATACAACCTGATCCCAAGTCTGAACGTGCTGGACAACCTGGTATTTCAGTCGCGCATTGCCGGCCGTCACGATGCGGCCTGGCATGGCGAACTGGTGGAGCGGCTCGGGCTCGGCGGTTTGCTCAAACGTTATCCCGAGCAATTGTCGGGCGGCCAGCAACAGCGCGTCGCAATCGGCCGCGCCTTGGCGGCAAGGCCGCTGCTCCTGCTTGCTGACGAGCCCACCGGCAATCTCGACGAGGCGACCGCGGACGACGTGCTCGCTCTTGCGCGCGACCTGGTCGAGCGAACCGGCTGCGCCTTCCTGATGGTAACTCACTCGACGAGGTTGGCCGCCACGCTAGACCGCCAAATAAAACTCCATGGCGGGCTGGTCACATGATCCGGCTGCTGTGGATTCTGACTGTGCTGCTGAGTCATTGGCGCCGCCATCCGTTGCAGCTCGGGACGCTGCTGATCGGACTGATTTCGGCGACAGCGCTGTGGAGCGGCGTTCAGGCGCTGAATCAACAGGCGCGCGATAGTTACGAGCGCGCAGCCGCGACGTTCGGCGGCGCGCGAACCGCGATGCTGGTGAGCCGCAGCGGCGCGGCATTTCCGCAAAAGATGTTTGTCGAGCTGCGTCGCGTCGGCTGGCCGGTATCCCCGGTGCTGGAAGGCCGCATTCAGATCGACGGACGCTCATTCCGCCTATTGGGGATAGAGCCGCTCACGTTGCCGGCGGAGGTCGGAAATGCGCCGGCGATTGGAAAAACCGGTTTGCAATCGTTCCTGTCGCCGCCGGGAGAGACGCTGGTGGCGCCCGAGGTGCTTTCAGACCTCAATCTGCGCGAAGGCGCGAGGCCGATTTCAAGCGATGGCGCATCTCTGCCGCCGCTGCGCATGCAGCCGCAACTGGCGCCGGGCGTGCTGGTGGTCGACATCGGTGTTGCGCAGCGCCTGCTCAAAATGCCGGATCAGATCTCGCGGCTGTTGGTGGGCAACGCCAAAAGCAACCGCGTGCCGCTCGAAAGCATCGCCGGCGGTCAGCTGCATTTCGTTCAGCCGGATGCGGAGAGCGACCTGGAGCGCCTCACTGACAGCTTCCACCTCAACCTGACGGCGTTTGGGCTGCTGTCATTCGTGGTCGGGCTTTTCATTGTCAATTCAGGTGTCGGCCTTGCCTTCGAGCAACGCCTGCCGATGCTGCGGACCTTGCGGGCGTGCGGCGTGTCCGCGCGCATGCTGAACTCGGTTCTGGTGATCGAACTTGTATCGCTGGCGCTGGCCGCAGGTCTGGTCGGGCTGGTCTGTGGTTATTTGATCGCGGCGTCACTGCTGCCGGACGTCGCGGCTTCCTTGCGCGGACTGTACGGCGCGCAGATTCCCGGTCAGCTGACGCTGAAACCCCAGTGGTGGATCGCCGGTATCCTCATCAGCGTTGCCGGCGCGCTACTGGCCGCGGCGATCAGCCTCTTGAAAGCCTTTCGCCTTCCCGTGCTGGAAGCCGCGCAGCCTTATGCCTGGCACCAGGCGCAGCACCGCTGGCTTACTCTGCAGAGCGCGGTTGCGGTCGCCGTGCTCGCCGCCGCAGGTCTATTCCTGTGGTATGGCGATTCGCTCGTTTCAGGATTCGCCGTGCTCGCGGCGTTGCTGCTGGGCGCAGCGCTTGGCCTGCCCGCGGTGATCGAATGGCTGCTTTCGCTAGGTCAGCGGCGCGCGCGTCGCATGGTCGCGGTGTGGTTCTGGGCCGACAGCCGTCAGCAGCTCTCGGGATTGTCGCTCGCATTGATGGCGCTACTGCTCGCGCTGGCGGTCAATGTCGGCGTCGGCACCATGGTGGAAACCTTCAGCCGGACATTTATTGGCTGGCTCGACGGAAGACTGGCTGCCGATATTTACATCAAT
>VAZS01000234.1 GCA_005884855.1 Alphaproteobacteria bacterium
CCATCGATTTGCGGTTCAAGCCGCTGCTTGAAATAGGCTCTTTCGCCACGCGGCACCTTGGCCGCTATGCGAAGCGGCATTCCCGCCGCCTGCGCGATGCGGATTGCGACTTCAGGACCTTTGTCGGCCGTAAGTCTGCCAAGAAAAGCAAGGTAAGAACCGCGTTTGAACACGGGCCGGAAAGCATTGGCAGGCAGGCCATGATATATCGTGCCGAGCCAATTCGCTTGGCTAAGCGGTAAGCGCTGGTTGTCGGATATCGACACGAAAGGGGCGTCGGGAAAACGATTGATCACCGCGGACAGGCCTCGCAAATCCAGACGGCCATGCAAGGTTGTAACGAAGGGCACGCCGAGCCGGCTGAGCAGCGGCAGGTGTAACCAGTCGATATGGGCATGAATCACGTCGAACTCGGAGGCGTGCTCGGCGACTGCGTCTAGTAGAATCGCCTGAGCCGCCATCGGGTCCGAACGCGGCCGGTCGAGCCTCAGTGCGCGGGGCACCACCGGAACCAGCTTGGCGCGAGTGACAGAATCGCCGCTGGCAAACAGCGTTACATCATGTCCGAGTTCTACCAATTCCTCGACCAACCAGGCCACGACGCGCTCTGTGCCGCCGTAAAGCTTTGGAGGTACGCTCTCAACCAGCGGCGCGATCTGCGCAACCCTCATTGCCGTTCCAGTTAGTATTTCCAACGACGGGACCGCTCCGTCCGATTCATGTGTCCTCTTTCAACTGTCGCACCTTGCTCCGGTTCCAGCGTGTCTCGGCTTTGCACGTGACCGTAGCTGGCCAGCTTGGTTGCTGAGAGCGGTTGAACTCCGGTTTTCTCAACGCGTTTCCTTCCTCCACCTCTCAGTGAGTGACGAATGGCCGTTAAAACGCGCATCGACCCGATAACCGAGGCCGTGCACCTGTCGATCGACATGCAAAACATTTTCTCGCGCGGAGCGGTTTGGGAAACGCCGTGGATGGAACGCGTCTTGCCGGTCATTGTGGATATCGCGGCGCGATACGCAGTACGCACTGTTTTCACCAGGTTCATAACTCCTTTGCATGCTACAGACCGGCCCGGAAGATAAGGGCGTCCGCACGCTGGTGGTTACCGGGTCCGAAACAGATGTTTGCGTATTGGCCACTGTTCTCGACGCGGTTGATCTGGGGTTTCGAGTGGTTCTCGTCGAGGACGCCCTGTGCAGTTCATCGGACGCCGGGCACGACGCGTTGATGACGCTCTACCGTAATCGATTTTCCGAACAGATCGAGCTCATCAAATCTCAGGAATTGGCGATGCTCTGGGCAGAGCACGGGTGACTTCGCTGCCGAAGACATTCGCAGAACTCAACAGACCAAGCGGTCGGACGGCGTAGGTGTGCTAGCGCGTCTTGACGATGACGCCTTCGTCCGGTCTCAACAGCAGCGAGCGCTTGACCGATATATCCTTGCGATCGAGATGGGTAGATAACACGAGAGTCCCTTCTTCAAGCCAGTCGACGCGGCGCGGCTCATGAGTGAGATTGAGCGCAACCTGGAATTTGTCGCTCGCAGTAAATCGCTCGAACGCTAGAACATCGTTGCGGCTGCGCAACGGTGCATAGTCTCCGGAACGGAAAGCCGGCGTCTGCCTGCGGAGCAGAATGAGCTGCCGGTACAGGTGCAAGATCGAG
>VAZS01000235.1 GCA_005884855.1 Alphaproteobacteria bacterium
GATGACATGCCGAAGTTCTTCGATGTAGCGCTGCGATTCAGGACGATCATCTGAAAACACCCGCATCAGTCGTTGCGGTGGCGGCGTACTTTCGTCGGCGTCCGGGTCAATCGGGTCATCTCGCAGCAATGCATCTTCAGCCAGGACGGCGCTCGCATCGAAGCGGAAGCCGTCAACGCCCCGCCGCATCCAGAAGCGCAGCACGTCCGCCATGGCGGAACGAACCTGCGGATTGCGCCAATTGAGGTCGGGCTGCTCCAGCAGGAATGAATGATAATAGTACTGCTCGGTGTTTTCGTCCCATTCCCAGGCGCTGCCGCCGAACCGGCTCTGCCAATTATTGGGCGGTCCGCCATTCGGCGCGGCATCCGCCCAAACGTACCAATCGCGCTTGGCGCTGGTTCGAGACGACCGACTTTCGGTGAACCAGGGATGTTTGTCGGAGGTATGGTTCGGCACGAAATCAATTACGACTTTGATGTCCTCGCCGTGCAAGCGCTCGACGATCCGGTCGAAATCTTCAAGGCTGCCGAAAATGGGTTCGACAGCGCAGTAATCGGCGATGTCGTAGCCGAAATCCAGCATCGGTGAGGGATAAAAAGGAGTTAGCCACACGGCATCGATACCAAGCCACGTCAGGTAATCGATCCGGCGTTCCAAGCCTCGCAAGTCCCCTTTGCCATCGCCATCGGTGTCTTGAAAGGAGATCGGAGCGATCTCGTAGATTACCGCGCCTTTCCACCATTCCGACTTTTTTTGCAAAGCCACGCATCTGTTCTCCGACCGGGCATGAAAACTGCCTATAGGTGGAAATGGTTCCCGCTAGCTCCGGCTGGACGAACTGCACGGCTGCTAACGTGCCAAAGCCAGGCAGGAGGGTGTGGTGTGCTGCTGAGTTGCACGGTCTGCAACGCTTTTATGTTGGGTGGGTTAGCAAAGATGTCTCCGATTCAACCGCCGCCCACACTTCATGTGATGAAGGACTTCGATCCATCCGAGCCCGCGATCCTGCACGACCGAGTGACAGACACGATCATTGCGTGGAGCGGGGAAGAAGCGGATGCGTTTCGTCGTGAGGCAATCGTGAACGAGGATGGCACGATCACGTGGGATGACTTCGTGTTTGACGGTTGGGGAAATGTGCTCGGCGGCTAGTGCTGGAGCTGTAAGCATCCTGCCTGTTCCTCCTCGAAAGGTTAGCGGCGCAATGGTGACGCGACCACATCTGGAGCTGAGGTTCTCGCTTCGCTCCTCACGGCAAGGACAATGTCCGCCCGCGTACCTGGGTTACGTTGAATTTCACGCCAGAGCTGTTAAGATCGTCAAAGCGGAACTTCACCCATGGAATAGGTTTATAATAGCGTCGTCTTCATGTCCGGTGGTGAACATGAGCGCTGGCAGGTTTTTCAAAGGTAGTTCGGCAATGCTTTTGATCGCGGCCGCCATCGGTACCGCAACGGCGCGCGATGATGGCCGATATTCGGGATCGCCGCTTAAACCGTGGTTCGACACACTCAAGAGCGGTAGGGGACTGTGTTGCTCCGACGCGGATGGCTTTGCGGTGTTAGATCCCGATTGGGAATCCATCGACGGCCATTACCGTGTCCGCCTCGAGGGCGTGTGGATCGTCGTTCCGGAAGATGCCGTGATCACAGAGCCAAACCGCGCGGGCAGAACGATGGTATGGCCGATCAAAGGCTCACTTGGAACGTCAATTCGCTGTTTCCTTCCCGGCAGCATGAGTTAAATCTCCCGGCGAACGGCCAAAGTAAGTGGAAGCGCGCTGTTCGGAAAGCTTTGTAGCCGGCCGGGCGCTGTGCGTATGGAGCGGAACGATGTGCGCTTGAATGAGTCTATAGCGCGGTTCCGGTTCTTCCGCCCCCCTGTCGAGCCGGAGCCTCCAAGGACGGTCCCGACACCCGTCGGGACCGTCTGCCTTTGCGCACTTCAAGCACGTAGGTCTCGCTCCGCGAGCAGCGGAGAGCGGTGCTCTCGGATGCAAGGGTTTTCAAGCGTTGAGCTTACTGCCTTTGCGGCGACCTGAACTCTGTCGAAATGGTGAGTCCATTACGACGGCGCTCGATGGACTCCCGTTCAAAGGCTTCCCTTGCCAATCGGGCCGCCTTGACACCTCTCACATCTGGAAAGGGCCGGCCCAATTGTCTTGCCTTATTTTGTACTGCCAGCTTTGGACGCTTCAGCACTACTGAAGCCCTGGCCGCTGAGGCCCCGCTCTCCACGAGCGCTCGAAGGAGTTCAATCTGTTCGGCGGTCCACCGTCGGCACATGACGCGAGTCATTCAGATACTCTACAAATGTTGGATTCTGTTTTCCCGGCCGTTCAAAGCCTATCGCGGTTGAGTGCATCGATCTGTTCGATGCCCGACAGAAAATTTGCTTTTTTCCAAGGCCGAGACAGAGCAAGTTCCCTCGGCCCGCGTTGTCTTCACCTGCGGCGCTCACCAACAATTTGCGACCTCGCTGGGTGCTGCGGCATGCGCCAGAATTGTTCGAAACCGCGATAGCGAGTCGTCGCGACGGTTCGCCGCCAAACCTTTGATTGCTGCGTCAGCTTGGCCTTTCCATCGTCTCATCCTTGGCATCTTAGAGGAACCAAACGCCTGCCTTGGAAGTTCAATCTCGGATCAGGGCCGGGATAAAGGATTCACGCCATGGAACAGAGGGACACGCGTTCGCTGCAGCAGATCAAGCTTGAAACCGAGCAGACGCGGGCCAGCCTCACGCAAACCGTGGAGCAGCTTCGTGCCACTGTGGCGGAACGTATCAACCCCGATGCGATCAAGGGGGAGGTATCGCAATATGTCCGGAGCAGGGGAGAACAGCTCCTGGACGACGCGACGGCGGCTGTGAGACGAAATCCTATGCAAGCCGTGGCCGTTGGGGCGAGCGTAGCTTATCCGTTGCTGCGGCTGGCGCGAGCCATTCCGGTGCCAATCTGGTTGGTCGGTGCAGGTCTGTTCTTGGCTAGCTCCAAGACCGGACAGTCCGTCAGCCAGAAGGCAGCCGATGCGGCCTCTGATCTTTCGAATTCGTTGATGTACCGCGCGAGAGACATCCGTGATCAAGCCGCCGGCGCTGCCGACAGCGCGAAGTCCTTTGCATCGGAAAAAATCAATCGTCTAACCGACGCAGTAACCGGCGGAACAAACCAGCTAAACAGCGGCGCCGGGACCGAGGGAGGTTTCGTCTCCGAACAGTTTCAGGACGGTGCATCCGGCGCCGCGTCGAGCTATCGAACCGCAGAGATGGGCGAGCAGGACACACAGGGCAGCGGTATCCGTGACATGGCCGCTGACGCAGCCTCTGCCGGTCGCCGAGCCGTGGAGGCAAGCAAAAATATGGGCCTGCACGCCGCCAGGACCGTTCAGGAGACCGCATCGACTGTTCGCGAGCGCGCGGGAAAGACTTTGTTCGAAACCGTCGAACAAAATCCACTGCTGGTCGCTGGCGTCGGGTTGTTTGTTGGCGGGCTTATCGCAAGCGCGCTCCCCCGCTCTGACATGGAAAATCGAGTGGTCGGGAAGGCCAGCAATTCGGTCAAGCGCCGAGCCGATGAGGCCGCGGCCGGAGCCGTTCGTGCCGCCAAAGAGGCCGTAGGCGGTGCCTTTGAGGAAGCCACCAAACAGGCCGAGGCGGAAGGGCTGACTCCGGAGGGAGTAGCCCAGACCGCGCGAGATCTCGGAGAACGCTTGCGCCACGTCGCGGAAGCAGCCGTGACGACGGCTTTCGAGCCTGCTCAAAATGGAAATGAACATCAACAGCGAAACACGCACGGGGAGACCGATCATGGCTGACCAAACATTCACGACCAGCGATAGAACTGCGTCGAGCTCACCCGGCTTCGAGAAATCCGGCGAAGCCGCGCAAGACGTAAAAGACCAGGCGCTTTCCGCTGGACGCGACTTAAAGGACAGGGCGAAGGAGATGGCCGAGTCTTCTTCAGAGGCCATCAAGGAGCGGGCATCGGATTTCGTCGATGCCGCGAAGGGTAAGCTCCAGCAGGCCGTCGACGGCCAAAAGAATGCCGGCGCCGAATACGTCGGAAGCCTTGCCGATACGATGCGCCGGGCGGCACGCGAATTTGACAACGACCTGCCGATCGCCGGGACTTACATCCGAAAGGCGGCGTCCCAGGTTGAAGTGGTTTCCGACTCCATCAGGAACGGAAACTTCAACGATCTGATGCAGGGCGCGCAGTCCTTTGCGCGGCGGCAACCAACCGCGTTTCTGGGAATGGCGGTGCTTGCCGGTTTCGGGCTCATTCGATTTCTAAAGAGTTCGGCGAAGGGCTCCAACGGCGGGCAGTCCGGCTGGAGCGTGACCAATGATCTGAATACCACTAGCCGAGCGGATGCGGGAGGACAGGGATATGGCAATCAGTTCACCAGATAGCCGATCGATACCCGAGCTGTTCAGTGATGCAGTGGGGCAATTGGGCAAGCTAGTCGGCAACGAGTTCGAACTAGCTCGCGCTGAACTTTCAGATAAGGCCAGCCAAGCCGGTCGGGCGGCGGCGATGATAGGTGCGGGCGCGGTGATCTTGATCCCGGCGCTGGTGGTTCTGCTTTTCGCAATTGCAGCCGCTTTGATACGCGGCGGGCTTTCGGAACCGGTCGCTTATCTCCTGACCGGAGCAGGGGCGGCCGTGGTTTCGGCAGCATTGATCGCCATCGGACTGAATCGGCTCTCGGGCGATGCTCTCAAGCCATCGGTCACTATCGATCAGGTACAGCGCGACAAGATCGCGGCGAAGGAGATGGTCCGATGACCGAGCTAATGGAAAAAGGATCGAGCTTCGTTCGGGATTTGGGCGACGCGGCGCGCGAGAATCCGATCTCGGCTGCACTCATTGGCATGGGTATTCTCTGGATGTTCGGCGGCAGCGCTGCCTCGGTGGCGCGGCGCGCGCGCGTTGATCGGATGCTGGATCGCGCAGGTGAGGCATCGGAAGCGACAGGCTCGATGATTCGGACCACGGGTGCACGGCTTGGCGAAAACGTCACTTCCGCAACCCGAAAAGTCCAGAGCAGCGCCTCCGCCGCCATTGAGGAAGCCACTCGCTTTGGCCGAGAGCAGATCGAGGGAGCCAACCGCTTCGGCCGTGACCAGATGGAGGAAGCCCGTCGCTTTGGCGCAGAGCAGACCGACACACTTGGCCGATATGCCAAGTCGCTTCCGGAATATGCGAGATCGATCCCGGACTATGCGAGAGCCATCCCAGAGTCCGGCGGTGAGATGATGCACACCCTTCGTTCCAATTTGGCCGAGCTTTTTAAGGCGCAGCCCTTGGCCTTGGGTGCTATCGGCCTTGCCATCGGAGCTGGCATTGCGGCGGCGTTGCCGCCGACGAAAGCGGAATCAGAATATCTCGGTGAAACGAGTGAGGCGGTGCAGGAAAAAGCCAAGCGGTTCGCCGGTGAAGCAAAGGAAGTCGCCGAGGACGCTTTCAACGCCGCGGCCGAGGAAGCGCGCAGGCAGCGGCTCACGCTTGAAGGCGCAAAATCCGCGGCCGACGAGGTTTCGCAAAGAGCCAGTCGGGTTGCCGGTGCCGCCACGGGAAAGGGAGAGTCCGAGCCGGTGACTCCGAATTTTCAGTGATCACCGGCAAGTAGATCATTTTATTAGGGCAGCCGGAAGGCTGCCCTTTCCGCGACAGCGCAGCCTCTCAGCTGCTCGGATCGCATTCTTCCGACAGAGAATTACGCAGATCGCCGTGTTTGATTCGGGCCAGGGCCAAGCGGCGGCGAGCGCGTGTTGTCCACCACGAGTCGAAGCCTTGGCACAGCCGGTTGCGCTGCTCTCGGCAGGCGTGCGGCAGAACTTGGCGTTTCCAGCCAATTTAGAAACTCGCGGCCCGCCTCCGTAATTTGCCAGCCATTTTCATCACGCCGGACAAATCCTTCAGCGACGATGTCGAGGTCGGGTGCGCGAGCGGCCAGACCCTTCATTCGTTCGGTCCAATCTGATCCGCTTGTCATCAGGATGCCAACATAGTGCCTTAGGTCCGCAACGGAGGCGCGTCCGTCAGGATGACCTGCCAACACTTTCAGCAAAGTGATCTGAAAGCTCACGCTTGAGGCTCCGACACACGATAACTGGACAGCAGTCCAAAACTCCGAAGCACGGCCTTGGCCCGAGGGATAGGGGCGTTCAAGGCCCAGGCCGTGCAGGCCAACTTTTCATCGATGACCCGGCAAACCAATTCAATCGAATGTACGTTGTTCCCGGCGGTCGCAGCCCCATCGCGTCCAAAATCGTGCGATTCTAAAATGTTGCTGGTGAGTCGGATAGCGGACAGACCGACAAATCGTGAACGGAATATTGTTTTTAAGTTGGGTAGGGTGATGCGTAATTCATTTTCCACTGTTGATCGGCCGATGTGTCCGACCTGTAAGCACAGGATGGGACTAGCCCGAATTTCGCCGGGCAAGCGCGGCTATGAAGAACGTACCTTTGAGTGCAGCACCTGCCACCGCATCGAGAAAACGAGTTTCTCCATAGATCCCTTGAAAACTGATGCTCCGGGTTGGCTCGCGGGCGAACTCAAGCCGCCCCGCTGAACGCGGCTCGGTCGGACGAAGCACATTATTGCCAAAGTAATTTTGAGTTGAGGAATCGGCCATGAGTGTCGAACATATGCCCGACGAACGCTTGACGTTTTTTTACGAAAACATCCGGCGGCAGGTCGAAGCAGATCGAGTTTACAACCATCAATTTATGGCAGGGCGCACGGTCCGCGACTACGCTGACAGCCTTCGAAGCGAGTTGATCAAACGCCGCTTGAAGCACTCGCCAATTGAATGGCCGTCCGAGGCCACGCCGGAACAGTAACGAATCTAACCTGTTCAGAGCAAAGTGCCTCGAGCAGCTCGAACGATTAGCTGGTCCTGGCTGAATGTCGGTCGAGGATGCATCGCCCAATTTACCAAAGGGTACGAAAAGTGATGGAATATCGCGCGTGAGATATCGGCGGAATGCTGTGTTGCCATGACCATCGCGCATCGCCGCTCAACAGGTACAAGGAACGCGACTCGACGCTCAGGGTGAAGCGCTCCCAGCGCGAGCCGATCTTTCTTCGCAAACGAAAGGGGCAGGCGGCCCCGAGCGATAACCCCATGATGATACCGAACGCGTTCTTGTCTCGGTGCCAACCGATACCGGCCCCGGGCTGATACTCCGTGACCAGTACTTGCGCGATCTTGCCCTCTCTTGCGGTCGATAGGCGCTCGACACGATCGATGTACATGCCGAGCCAAGAAGGAGGACAAGGAGCGGCTTCAAGACGCTGCCGGGTGAAATCGTAGGCTCGGCCAAAGGAAGTGACGCGCCGCTTTCCTTCGTAAGCTCCGAACTGAAAAGGTCTCAGTTCCAGTTCGGCGATGTGCTCAATCAGTTCTCGCTCCTCTGTCGGGGTGACGAACTCCGGCCAGTATTGCAATCCGTCGGGCGGCAATGCCGATGGGGCAAATAGCGAGAGCTGGTTCATTTTGCTTTCGGACTTTCGAACGCACGTCGTCCATTCCTTTGGCTTGGTCCGGATGAACAGAAAAGCAAGATCGCTGTTCCAACCGACAAAGAAGGTTCCACGCAATTACTTGAGCTCTTAAGCTCGGGCCGGAAGAACCTGAGAGGGACTCTGAACTTGGCGCGACATTTTGTGTTTAACCCTTTGGCGGGGAGTTTAGAGGGCCAATGGTGTTGGACGGGATTTCAGAAGCCGGACCTCCTGCAGACGCTGACCTGCTTCGACTGATATTTGAGAGCGCGACCGACTTCGCCGTGTTCGCGCAGGATCTGTCGGGAAAGGTGATCAGTTGGAATATCGGTGCCGAGCGTCTCACCGGGTATTCCGACCAGGAAATTCTGGGCCGCAACGGCGACGTCATTTTTACGCCCGAGGACCGCGCCGCAGGGGCCCCGGAGCAGGAGCGCTCGCGAGCTTCGCAGAATGGTCGAAGCGAAGATGAGAGATGGCACCAACGAAAAGATGGATCCCGATTTTGGGGATCCGGCCTCATGATGCGGCTTCATACAGGGGACGGTTTTGTCAAGATCATGCGGGACAGGACGGCGCAGCACGCCAAGGAGCTCGAACTGGCCCAAAGCGAGGCACGCTTCCGCATGCTGGCGACCTCGATACCTCAACTGGTCTTTCGATGTTACAGCGACGGCGCACGCAGCTGGGGCAGCCCGCAATGGGAAATCTACGCCGGGCTGTCCGATGCAGCTAGCCGCGAGTCGGGATGGCTGGAAGCCATACATCCGGATGACCGCGAATTGACCCGCAGTCTCTGGCGGGACGCGCAGCAGTCCGGTGAATACTACGCAGAGCACCGCATCAGGCGGCATGCCGATGGTCAATATCGTTGGCATCAAACGCGGGCCAAACCCGCCGGACAATCTTCCGCTGAGTGGGTTGGTACTTCAACCGATGTCCACGAAATGCGCGGTCTGCAGGATCGTCAGCAGGTGCTGCTGTCGGAACTCCAGCACCGCACCAGAAATTTGCTGGCGCTGGTGCAGGCGATTGCTCGACAAACGCTGAAGTCCAGTACCTCACTGCAGGATTTCTCCCGAGAGTTCGAAAGTCGTCTGGGCGCATTGTCCCGGGTGCAAGGCGTGCTGGCGCGCACCGATCAGGGACCGATTGAACTGGAGCAGATCGTCCGAGCGGAACTGGAGGCGCACGGGGCTGGCGAGGTGGCGGAGATCGGAGGTCCTCACATTGAGCTAGTGCCGAGTGCTGCCCAAGCGTTGGCGCTGGCACTGCACGAGCTTGCGACCAATGCTGTAAAACACGGCGCGTTGCGCCAGCCGCCAGGCAAGCTCGAAGTGAACTGGGATCTGAGAGGGCACCAGGGGGACAGCCGCGTCGTGTTGAATTGGCGCGAGAGGAACGTCGCGATGACCGAAACGCCTCTTGTGCCGCGACGCGCCGGATACGGGCGTGAGCTGATCGAGCGCGCGCTTCCGTACCAGTTGAATGCGACCACAAACCTGGAGTTCACCGCCGAGGGTGTAAGCTGCTCGGTGGAATTGCCGTTGGAGCAAACGAAATGAATTTTCGGCTGAGAAGCTAACTGGGCAGCATGTACTCATCGTGGAGGACGAATATTTTCTAGCTCAGGACCTGGTGGACTTCTTCCAGGACCTTGGCGTGCAAGTTCTGGGGCCTGCCGCGAGCGTGTCGGAAGCATTGAAGCTGCTGGAATCCGCCGAGGTGCAGGGAGCCATCCTCGATGTCAATTTAAGAGGTGAGCGGGTCTATCCGGTTGCCGATGCTCTCAGGCAAAGGCATGTGCCGTTTGTGTTCGCGTCAGGGTATGGCGGCGAACTGGAGCCGCGTGCTTACGCCGACGTCCCTCGATGCATCAAACCGGTGGATTTCGGTGTTCTGGTACAGACGCTTGTCGAGCAGATGGACGGACAGCGAGCGCCCCGGCTAAGCGCGTGAACTCGGCTCTGTCAGTATTTGACATAGCGCGTCCCGAATATTCTAGCTCCAAATGTCGGCTACCGGGCGTACCGGTCCAACAGCGTCGGATATCCGTTAGGCGCGGATAGCTCAGACGTTTGCGCTCCCGTCTGTCAGGAGGAGCGCCTCGGCGATGAACAACCTTCTCCTCGAGCAGCTTTCGGAGGGCGACCTCAAGCTTCTCGAACCGCATCTGAAGCCGACCCATTTCAAGCAGCATCACGTGCTGTTCGAGCCAGATGAGCAAATCCGCACCGTCTACTTTCCTACCGGCGCGGTTGTTTCATTAGTGGTCACGCTTTCAACCGGGGAGATGGTCGAAGCCGCGATGGTCGGCAGAGACGGGGTTCTCGGCGGATTAGCCGCGCTTGACGGCAAGATGACGTTGAGCCGAGGGGTCGTACAACTCGCCGGTGAAGCCGTAGTGTGCGATCCCCAAGTGTTGAGGTCCGTTGCCTTAAAAAGCCCTCAGCTACTTTCGCTGCTGATCCGTCACGAGCAGACGGTCTACGCGCAAGCACAGCAATCGGCTGCGTGCTTTGCAACCCACCACGTGCAAGCCAGGTTGTGCCGCTGGCTGTTGCGGGCCAGGGATTTGTCCGGGAGCGACACGCTCTCGTTCACGCAGGAATATTTGGCGGAGATGCTCGGGGTAAGACGCACAAGCGTGACCGTGGTCGCCCACACGCTCCAAAGCGCGGGCTTCATAAAATACGCCCGCGGCAAAATCCAGGTGTTGAATGAAGAAGGCCTGCAGGAAGGCGCGTGCGAATGCTACGAAACCGTTAAGCGACAATATCGGCAGCTGATTGGAAGAGAGACAAACTTCTGAAAACGTCTCGGGCCGCTACTTCGCCAGATACCCTATCGCTCCTCAAGCTGACGTCGGGAGAAACGTCGGAAATGGAACCAACCATTCTTTCGGGAATTTACCGAGGCTTAGCCCGCCAGTCGCGATGGTTTCGAACAGATAACCGCCATGCAAAATCCTCCGGCTACCGTCGCTATGGTTTTTGCCGGCGGTCTTGGACTGGCCGCTTATCACGCGGGAGTCTACCAGTCCTTCTCGCGGCGATCGCTTCCCCTGCACTGGGTGGCCGGGTCCTCCGCCGGAGCGGTCACGGCCGCCCTCATTGCCGGCAATCGCAGCGCTGACCGGGTGAGTCGGCTTCACGCCTTTTGGAACTTTCCACCGGTGGAGAGCGACACCGCCATCCCCTTTCGGCATCTGTCTGGCTGGATGGGCGCTGTGCGCACCAGGCTCGTTGGGAGCCCGGGACATTTCCACCCCCGAATTCCGTCCATGAACCCGTTTGGCTTTCGCAGCCTTTACGACTTGGCGCCGATGCAAGAGCGCCTGAGATCGTTGATCGATTTCGGCCAGCTCAACAGCGGAGAAATCAGGATCTGCGTCGCGGCAACCGATATCGAGTCCGGTGATCCCGTCGTCTTTGACTCTCGGAAGGAGCGAATAGAGATCGATCACCTTATGGCCAGTTGCGGTTTCCTGCCGGAATTCGCGCCTGTCCAGGTGAACGGCCAGCTTCTCGGTGACGGCGGATTGTCATTGAACGCACCCTTCGATCCGATTTTGCAATCTGAAACGGATGCGATCTCTTGCTGTACGTGATCGATCTGTACGCCCGCGATGGCGATCGCCCGGATTCGTATGAGGCAGCTTCGGAAAGAAAGAACGACCTGCTATTCGGAAACCAAACCTACATCCGGTTGAAATATTGCATGGAGTTGAGCAGGCTTCGTCGCAAGCAAAATGGCGGGGGCGACGGGCAGCGCGAAAAGGTGTTCCTGCTGAGCTATCGCCCGGGAATGGAAGAACCTGGCCCCGAGAAATCGTTCGAATTCTCCGCCTCCGCGCTCGCCCAGCGTTGGCAGGCCGGGATGCTCGATATGGAATGTTCGGAGCATGCGCGTTCAAACGAAGAAATTGTCGTCGTACGCCGAACGTAGTCTCGTTCAGAACGAGGATTGAAGAGAGCCATCGCGAAATTTGAGCCGTGACGGGAGCCGTTGCCTGAGTTGCCGGCCATGATCGACGTGCGCTGCGCAACCGGGCAGGAACCCTCGGCGTCAACCGGCGTTTCTAGCTACGTGCCAAAGTTTCTAGCTACGTGCCAAATCTGCCGAAGCGGCGATGGGTTTCCAGTTATGAGTTTTCCGTGGCCTGTGACCGATGATGAACTCTTGTTGAATGACGCGTTGGAAATCGTGATGCGCTATTTCAACCTGCCGCTTGATGAACGGGATTATACCAGCGTCGAAAAATTTGCGGCTGAGGCGATCCTTGAAGAATGGAAGCTTGGCACGCGACACAAGATCATGCTGGCCAACAAGGCGATTGCCGCAGTGGAAGAGCACCATCCCTTGGCCAGCAAGCTGCGACGAATATCGAAAGCCTCCTGAACCGGGGTTACTTCGGGACCGTCGCAATCAAGCAAGAAAAAGGGGGCCAGCGCCCCCTTCAGTGATTTACCAGCGGCGCCAGCCGTGGTGCCAGCCACGGTGCCAACCCCGATGGCCGAAGAACCGCGGTCCACCGTAGAAGCCGTAGGCACCGTAATAGTTGGGTCGCCACCAGCACCGGCCCCAGGGATTACATACCCAGCGCACTTGAACAGTGGGGTTGGCGAGGCCGTCGACATGGGGCAATCCATTCGGCATCGCTGACGCGGCTCCGGGGGCGAGAGCGGCGACGCCACCCAGCGCGACCAAGCTGATCAGGGCAGTTCTAAGTTTCATCCGAGATCTCCTCCAAATCTTTACACCGGTAAAAACGCCCAAGGAGTGGGGGAAGTTTCAGTACTTTTCGAATTTAGTTGCTGATCGCGCAGTAGCTTAGTCGCCGACGCACCCTGCTGAAGCGACGCCACCAGAGCGGGATGCGCCGGGAACATCGCGAACAAGATGCGGTTGAACTCCCTGAGAATCTTCCAACCGGCTGGCAATGCATGGTCGATCGTCTAACCGGGAAGACCGTGGTTGTGATGGGCGCGTCGAGCGGCATCGGTCAGGCGACTGCCGAGGCATTCGCTCGCGCCGGTGCGATCCTCGTGCTCGCCTCTCGCAGCACTGATGCCTTGGAGGCATTAGCGCGTAAATGCCGCTCGATAGGAGCGCCGAACGCGATTGCGGTTACAACTGACGTGACCGACGCGCAAGCTGTGCGGAATTTGGCGGCTCGGGCGAGGTCGCTCACGGGCGCGATCGACACTTGGGTCAGCAATGTGGGGGGTCGACGCAGTCGGTGGCTTCGTTGAAACGCCGATTGCCTCACACGAACGGGTTATCCTCGCAAATCTTGTTGGACACATGAATGACGCCCATGCGGTATTGCCCGTCTTTTTGCAGCAGGGGCGAGGCGTTTTCATCAATGTCATTTCGCTTGGCGCGTTCGCGCCGACGCCTTTCGCAGCCGCCTATGGCGCGAGCAAATACGGACTGCGAAGCTTTTCCGAAGCGCTTCGCGCCGAATTAGCCGGCCATCCTGGGATACAGATTTGCGACGTCTATCCGGCCTTCATCGACACGCCGGGAATTTCCCATGGAGCCAACTATATCGGTCGCGCATTGACGGCGCCGCCGCCGGTATATGACGCAAGGCTAGTCGCCCGCGCGATAGTGGACGTTGCGCAGCGCCCGCGTGCTTCGACAACGGTCGGAGGGGCGACCAACGTAATCCGGTTCGTTCATTTTCTGGCCCCGCAATTGACGACCAATCTCGCCGCGTTCCTGATGCAGGCTTACTTCGCACGGGCGAAGAAGGTGCCGCGAACCGATGGCAATCTATTTTCGCCTCCCGCCAGAGCCGGCGGTATCGACGGCGGACTGCGCTCCACTCGGCCGAGGCTTGCTTTGATGGCAACGGGATTGATCGCCATTGCTGGAGTAGGCGCGGTCTTGCTCATGCGTGATCGCCGGAATCGCCTGCGGCACCCAATGTGACTTCACGCGACAGAAGCAGTTCGGAATCCTTGGCTCGCGCCAAGTGGCAAGCCGGTCGCGCCTTCCAAGGCCAACCCCAGGCTATCAGCAACTTCGTTTGCCGCACGCAGACCGCTTTCGTACGCGCCGTGGGCCGTTGAAAAAAATTGCCGAGAGGTAGCCTCCCCGGCGAAGAAAAGACGGCCATCAACGGGTGCGGCTAGACTTTCCCGATCTTGCGAATGGCCAGGAAGGGCGTGCGAATAGGAGCCTTTGGCATATCTGTCTCGCGCCCAGCAAGACGTGGCGCATGGGCGCACCTTGTTGCGAAAAGTGGTGCCGAGCAGAGCCACGAGTTCGTCGATCGCGAATGAGGCCAGCTCGCCCGCAGCCTCCAGTTCGCGCGCAAAACTGCCGCCGAAAAAAGCCTCTATGCAGGGTTGTCCGAGCGGCCGCAGGTCGTAGCTGCCTGTCGCGGTCCGGTCGGTCGCGCCGAACAGATGACCTTCCTCGGGAAATGCTTCAGGTTCATTTATTGCGAGCATGACCTTTTCCGCGTAGCCGAGCGGCAAGCCCATCGAGGCCGCGATCTTCGCTGGAAGCGCCGGATGAAATCGCACGACCTGTTCGACCGTGAGCGCCGTGGAAAGTGTGTAGATGACGCGGCGCGCACGGAGCGTCCCGCGCGACGTCTCGACCTGGATCTTGCGAGCGCTGTAATCCACGGCGCTTACGTGGGTGCCCAAAGCCACGTTGCAGCACGCGCCATAGGCCGAAATCAGCGCGCCATAGCCCCGGCGCACTCTCCAGTTCACGCCAGTTTCGAAATAACTCTCGACGTCGTGCACTGAGACGCCCGAAAGCTCGGAACCATTGACGTAGCAGCTCACGGCCTCGATCAGGGGATTCCACCTGTTTCCTTGCTCCAGCCAGACAGCCGCCGAGCTATCGTCAGGAATTTGCGCGGCTAGTTCCAGGCGCGCGTAAAACGCCTCGGAGGCAGCGTAAAATTCGCGCTGTTCGGAAAGGGGAAAATTGATGTCGTAAGTCTGCTCACCCCAATGAACCCCGGCATCAGCCACATCGAAGTGCGAGGCGCTCGCAATTTGTACAAAGGCATTATGATCTGCCGAATGGAGCCATTCACAGCCTGCGTCGAATACGATCCCTTCGGGTAAGTACCTCGTAAGTGCGCGACCTCCGATGCGATCCCTGGCTTCAAGAATGATGACGGACAGACCGTGATCGGCGAGCGCGCAGTATGCACCCAAACCGGCTGCGCCTGCCCCGATAATCGCAACGTCCACCTCAGAACTGAGCTGCATCGGCATCGACCTAGGCGGTTCTTCGGCGGCACGCGCCTAACTGCATGCCGCTGGCTGGAGCTGCTGTCCTGCAAGGCAGGGGGATCAGGCAAAGAAGATAAACAACAAACGTGTTTGCTCATTCAATTCAGGATTGTTCGTGCTGTTCCCGAACGGCGCGGCATCAATCGAATGCTTTGATCTATGTTGATCACCGAAAAATATCGCGGCGCAGGGAACACCCAACGCCTGCCCCGATTGAGCGGTAATGACCGCACAAATCTATTCCCGCGCAGAATCTCCGGCCGAAGACGCTTTCAACATAGCCTTGGACTTTCTGGAACGCGCAGGCGCCGTTTACGATGAAATGCCGGTTTACGTTTTCCTGGCACGAGAGATAACACGTCTGCTCGATCGAGGTGTAAAGAACAAGATCAAGCTCGCCAACCTGGCTATAGGCGCCTTCTACAATCGTTTTGAAATTGACGAACACCCCTAATAGCGGCGGAAGCAAAGCTCATGGCAAACCTTGCAGGCATTCGAGAGCATATGGAAGTGATCGGGGCGGACGGTGTTCACGTCGGCACTGTGGACCGGGTGGAGAATAACCGGATCAAGCTCGCAAGGACCGATAGTGAAGACTACCGCCACCACTTCATAGACGCGGGGCTGGTCGCAGAAGTCGAGGGAGACAGGTTGCGGCTATCCGCGAATGCGGACGTGGCAGTTAGCCTTGAGGAAGACTTCTAAATCTCCTCACTCTCCCCTCACGCGTTGGCTCTCCTGCACCCGCACCACTTCGGCGCCCCGGGCGCCAGCGGGCGAAAGTCTGAGCATGCTCAATGCCGCCCCGAGGACTGCAAACCCCACTCCCGCAAAAAGCGAAAGCTGAGTGCCTTGTTGCCCAAAGCGTGCCAACAGCAGCGCCACCAAAGCGGCGCCGATCGTTTGCCCGAGAAGGCGAGCCGTGCCCAGCATGCCACTGGCGCCGCCGCTTCGCTCGCGCGGCGCCGCGGCGATCATGGTCCGATTGTTGGGTGTCTGGAAAAGACCGAACCCCAAGCCGCTAAGTGCCATGCGCCACACGACGTCCGCAGCCGACGGATCTGCGGGCAACAACGCCAAAGTTCCCAGGCCGGCCGCGAACAGTAACAGGCCGATCCCGCCCAGAAGTCCGGCAGGGTAGTGCTCGACCAGACGACCTGCGATTGGCGCCGCCAGCGCCACGGCAATCGGCCAAGGCGTAATCAGAAGCCCCATCTGCACCGCCGAATAGCCGAAGCGGCTCTCGAGGTAGAAGGGTATCGCGACAAATGCCAGCATCTGTGCGCAGAACGAGGCGATGGAGGTGCTAATCGACAGAGCGAATATCGGAATGCGCAGGAGGTCCACGGGCAGCAATGGCGAAGCCATGTACCTCTGCCGCTGTAGCAGCATCAGGCCTGATATCGCCGCGATCCCGAATTCCAGCAGGCATAACGACAGCGGCTCGCCGTGACCGATACTGTCGATCGCGCCGATACCGAGCCCGAACGCAGCTGCGCTCAGGAGCGCACTTTGCCAGTCAAAGGCGTGAAGGGCCGGCCGAACATGGGGCAGACAACGCCAACCTAACGCCAAGGCCACGAGGCCGACCGGGATATTGATGGCGAACAGAAATGGCCACGTCGCCACCGCCAAAATGGCCGCGGCTGCAGTGGGACCGACGGCGGCCGATACCGCGACCACCAACGCATTTAGGCCAAACCGATGATCTCGCCCAGTGAAGCCATTGGCAGCAGCGAAATCGTGATCGCCAGCTGATAACCATTGACGATCCAGATCGAAAACGCGGGACTCGCGTCCAGAGCCTTGGCGATGGTGGGTAAGGCAACATTGGCGATCGCCCCGTCCACAACAGACATGATGATCCCGAGCGCAATGGTCAGGATGGCCCACTTCCGTTGCGGCTGCGGCAGGCCGTCGGCGTGCTCGATCACGGCGGTTTTCTCCTGCAGGGGGGTGGCATTGCGTGATCGCCTTGCTGCCGTTTCCCGGCGGAGCATACCGGCAACCTTCACCTGCGGGTCCGGTTCCTTGCCCGCAGCCCCATAAACCGGGTGAGGTCTGGAACCCTTGGGCAACATTGCTACTTATGCGGGATGACGGAGGTGAGCGATGGACTTGAATTGGCGCGAGTTGCTGGGATTGAGTCTCTTCCTGGCGCTGTTTTGCGCGGCTTTGGCAGCCAATGTGACCGACAGTTCGATGTCGCGCGTGCGCGGAGCGTGGCTTACCCAAGCGCTGCGTTGAGGGCGCCCCAAACGGAATTGCCATCGGCGGGATGGGTCAGGCTCTGACAGAAAAAGCCCCGCACGCGGCGAGGCTTTCTCGACGTCGATCGAACCGCCGATCAGGAGGAGGGGACCGCACACCGGCGGGTAAACAGCCAGGACGATCGATCCATCCTGGCTGATGGCAACTACGTTTTGTCCCCAGACACGAACTTGTGGAAGCGGCTGAGCTTTCCGTCCTTGGTTTTGTCCTGATACAAGAATTGCAGGTGCGTTTCGTCGAATTTCTTGAAGAATTCCTCCCAGCTGATCTCTTCCAGGCCTTCTTCCTTTGGGCCAAAATCGATGCGGAGAATGCCGGCGTGCCCGCCCTTTCCGGTCTCTTTCACGGTGGCGGGCGCCCCCCCACGCTCATCGACCCATTTTTTGATCTTCTTGTGGTCTGTGGTGGTGTGGCTTTCACTCATTTGGGAAACTCTGAACTCGGGTTGATGCCGTCCATAACGAGCAATGTACGAAGCGGGTCCGTGCGGCGCGGATAAGTTACCCACGGCTAACCTATGTTAAAGCCAGCATTCCCCGAACTGTGCCTCGAGCAGGCCGGGCTCGAACTACGTTAGGTTGTGAATACCTCGGCCAGGAAAGTGAGCCGATATACGACTTCACCGCTTTCGCGGGTGACCTCCATGCGCCACTCCGGTCCAGCTTTCAGCGCGCCATCCAGGTCGCGCAGCATCTCGCCGCATGAGGTCGTAGCCTCAACCCATGCAGCCTCATCGTCCGCAAGTTCGACTCCTTCATGCGGCCACGGTGGCGCGCCCTCGCCATACGTGATGCGGTAGAAGTAGAGAGGCATCGGGTTGCCCTCTAGCCCGAAAGCCAGCGGGCTGGGCTTAGCCGCTTGCTTGGCCAAAACGATCATCAACTGTTTGTTCAGATGAGCGTTCCCGAGCACCTGCAGATTGTTCGGACATGAGGCGATTCGGTGTGGTTCACTACACGCCGATATCTCAGGGATTTCAGTTCAGACCGATATCTCTTTCAGATCTGACTTCAACGTGGCGACAGCCGGCTTGAAGAGCTTCAACTCCTGGATCACTTCGTCCATGACATTGGTCCAATCACCGGCTGTTTTCTGGTGAAACAACTTCATGGTCGGATACCAGATGGTCTCGCGACCTGTGTCCGGCCATCGCCAGTCGCAGCCCCGGTGCAGCATCGTCCATACGGGAGCAGCGAGCGCTCCGGCCAGATGCGCTACCATCGTATCTACCGTGATAATCAGATCGAGGCTGGTAATGGTGGCTGCCAATGTTTGGAGGTCATCCGCCGCAATGTCCTCCGCCGGGATCGTGGGGGCCAATGCGCGGCCGGGGCCTTGTTGGAGCGAAAATAGCCGAACCTCGGAGCGCTCAAGCAATCGGGCAAACAGGCGAGGTGGCACCGAACGGCGGTTATTCCAACTGCCTGCTTCCCAGACTATTCCGATCGAAAGCGGCGAGCGCTCTTGTTTTTTGCTTTGGGGGTAGTCTCGAGGCAAATAGGGGACCCTGTCGGCTGTAAGTTGTGGCGTCACTCTCAACGCATGCGCCAGCTCCATGACTTCTATGTCGACGTCAAATTTCACATCGGGTGTACCATCGTGGAGCGGGATCGCACGATCGACCCCGTCGACCTGAACCAGCAACGGCAGCAGTTCGGGCTGTCCCCAAACGATCACCTCCCGCGTGATGTCTCGCAGAGGCTTGGCGAAGCGGATGAACTGGATCGTGTCGCCAAGCCCGTGATAACAGCGGATCAGCACCAGCTTGTCCCTGAGATCCTCGCCTCGCCAAATCCGCTGATGATGGCGCTCCCCGGCGTGCTTGATCGCCCCGGAAGCGCAATATTCGCTCAGGCTTCGGTCGCTTAGCTCCCAAGCGCGTTGAAAATCATTCTTTCGCAGTGCATCGGTCCATTGGCGATGAAGAACCGAATTCACTCGGGGGCTCGCGGCTCAAAGATGTGGAAGAAAGCGCACCCTAACGGGCGGAGGATTTCGCGGATTGCAGCGACTTCGCCGCATCCAGATGCTTCTGCAGCACCTCGACCTGACCCTTGGCGTACTCACCGGCGGCATCGGACTGTTTTGCTTCCTTTTTGTATTCTGCGAGATCTTTTGTGTGATCCGCAACCATCTGCGTTGCAAAGTCACGATCGAACCGCGCGCCGGTCATTTTTGACATCTTCGCATAATCCGCCTTTTGCTTGGCGTTCGGGCCATCCGGCGGCGTCATGCCCAGCGACTTGGCGGCGTCGATTGCTTTTTGGTTTCCTGCCGTGTGGTCGTCGACCAGCATTTGCCCGTATTTCTTGACGTCCGCGCTTTCTCCGTTCTGCTGAGCCAGCTTGCCCATCTGAACCTCGGCATAGTTGCCTTCGATGGCTTTCTTCAGAAATGCCTGGCTCGGCTTGCCCGCCGCCAACGCCGGAGAAGCCGCCAACATTGCGATGATTGCGAGCGAGGTGAACTTCATTGCGAATTTCCTGGTTTGGAGGATCGTGGTTGATGCGATAACCTGATCGCGCAGATCGCGTTCCATGGCTCGCCAAGGATTGGACTGGCATCACCCAGTACCCCTCGCCGATCACGAAAGGTGCATCGGATACAGCAGCTAACACGATCTTCTTCTTGTTCTTCTTCAACGTAGAAGCTGGCGGCTATTGACGCGGCTTCGGCGCGTACAGCGCTGCTGACACTATCATACGTTAAGCAATTTTCTTTTTTTGCGGGCTCGAACTCGGCTCGTGATGCTTGCAGGTGCACGGCCCGGAACGAATGCGATCATCACACGTTCGCGGAAACGTACTTACCTTTACGAGTTCGCACTCGAACGAGCAAAAATACCATGCACGCTCCCACTCCGCCGCCCCGCAAGGTACGCATTGGAATTGTTGGGATCGGAAACTGCGCCAGCTCTCTCGTTCAGGGCCTGAACTATTATCGAGAAGCCAAGTCCAACGAGCCCGTTCCGGGCCTGATGAATGTGAATCTCGGCGGCTATCACATCAGAGACATCGAGGTTTCGGCAGCGTTCGACGTCAACGCAGAAAAAGTCGGCAAGGATGTCGCCGACGCGGTCTGGGCCGCCCCCAACAACACGCATCGCTTCGCCGACGTTCCGTTCACCGGCGTGACCGTGATGCGCGGCCGGACACTCGATGGCATCGGACAATACCTCCGCGACGACATCGAAATGTCCGACGAGGAAGAAGCGGATGTGACCTCCGTTCTGACCCGATCTCGAACCGATGTCCTTGTGTCCTATCTTCCCGTCGGCTCGCAAAAGGCCACCGAGTGGTATGCGGAACGCGCGCTCGAGGCGGGCTGCGGGTTCGTCAACTGCATACCCGTTTTCATCGCATCCGATGCCAATTGGCGTGCGCGCTTCGAGCAGGCCGGCCTGCCCCTCCTGGGTGACGACATCAAGAGCCAGGTTGGGGCCACCATCGTGCATCGTGTGCTGGCCAATCTGTTTCGCAGCCGGGGAGTCCGGCTCGACCGCACGTACCAGCTTAACTTTGGCGGCAACGCCGATTTCAAGAACATGCTTGAGCGCGAGCGGCTGAAATCGAAGAAGATCTCCAAGACCCAGGCGGTGACCAGTCAGTTTGAGGTGCCTATGGAGCCCGACAATATTCATGTCGGTCCGAGCGATCATGTGCCGTGGCTGACGGATCGAAAGATGGCCTATATCCGTCTCGAAGGCACGGCGTTTGGCGGTGTGCCGCTTAGTGCCGAGCTGAAGCTGGACGTCTGGGACTCGCCGAATTCCGCTGGCGTCGTGATCGATGCGGTACGCTGCGCGAAACTGGCAATGGACCGTGGGGTTGCAGGCGCACTGATAGGGCCTTCCAGCTATTTCATGAAGTCTCCGCCCGAGCAATTTGCCGACGATGAAGCCCGTGAGCGTACCTATCGTTTCATCGCCGGCGATGCGTAGGGCCAGCCGCGTGACCACGCAAGTGCATCTTGTACGCCACGGTCATCACGCGCTATTGGGCCGCGTGCTCTGCGGACGCATGCCCGGCGTCCAGTTGGATGAGCTCGGATGCACCCAAATGGCGGCCGTTGCTCAGATGATAAAGCAGACGTGTCCTTTGGCGTTGCAATCGAGTCCACAACGACGGGCGCTGCAATCGGCAGGGATCGTGGCTTCGACGTGCGGCCTCGCCGTGGAGATCGTGCCTGCATTCGACGAGATCGACATGGGAGAATGGACCGGCGCAGAATTTTCGGGTCTTGCATCCGACGAACGATGGCAGCGTTGGAACGAAAAGCGCGGCAACACGCGGCCGCCAGGCGGGGAGAGCATGGTCGCAGTCCAGACCAGGGTAGTCGGACATATCGAACGATTCCGAGCGCTCGGAGGTTCGATCGTCATCGTGACTCACGCCGAGCCGATCCGAGCCGCGCTGATGCATTATCTGGCCTTGCCGCTGGATGCGTTCCATTCTGTCGAGATCGATCCCGCAAGCATCAGCACGATATCGCTCGACGGTTCGCGCGGACTCGTCTCTCGATTAAACGGTGAGGTGACGGCGTGAAGATCGTTATCTTCGGTCTGACGATCAGTTCGTCGTGGGGCAATGGACACGCCACGCTCTGGCGCGGGCTGTGCAAGGCGCTGATCCAGAGCGGACATCATATCGTCTTCTACGAACGCAACGTTGCCTATTACGCCGAGATGCGGGATCTCAATGAACTTCCTGGAGGACGGCTCGAGCTATATGAGGACTGCCAAAGCGTCCGCCGACGCGCCTCGATCGACTTGAGCGACGCAGATGTTGCGATCATCACCTCGTATTGCCCGGACAGCCTCGTTTTCACCGATATCGTGCTCGCGCAAGACCGCGCGTTGCGTGTGTTCTACGATCTCGACACCCCGGTCACCCTAGCCCGGCT
>VAZS01000236.1 GCA_005884855.1 Alphaproteobacteria bacterium
AATATCCCGCGTCTGGTCACCGCTTACTTTGCGGGCAAGCCCGATCCGGCAGTGGCATCGCAGCGGGTGGCGTTTGGCACTTCCGGCCATCGCGGCTCCGCCTTCAACAACGCGTTCAACGAGGCACATATCCTGGCGATCAGCCAGGCGGTTTGCGATCATCGCCGCGCCAGCGGCATCGACGGTCCGCTGTTCGTCGGAATCGACACGCATGCGCTGGCGGAGCCGGCGCTGGCGAGCGCGATCGAGGTGTTCGCGGCCAATAACGTCGAGGTGATGATCGATGCGAACGACGGTTACACGCCGACGCCGGTGATCTCCCACGCCATCCTCACCACCAACAAGGACGGGGGCAAAGGCCGCGCCGATGGCATCGTCATCACGCCTTCGCACAATCCGCCGGAGGATGGCGGCTTCAAATATAATCCGCCCAATGGCGGCCCGGCGGATACCGACATCACCTCGGCAATCGAACGCGCGGCCAACCGGTTGCTGGAAGAGGGCTTGCGAGACGTCAAACGCATCCCCTACGAGCGCGCGTGCAAATCGTCCTCGGTTCATCGCTACGACTACATCGGACCCTATGTGGCCGATCTCGCCAATGTGGTCGACATGGATGCGATTCGCGCCGCCGGCGTCACCATCGGGATCGATCCTCTGGGCGGCGCCGCGGTAGGTTATTTGAAGCCGATCATCGAACGCTATCGTCTGGCCGCAACTATCGTCAGCGACGCCGTCGATCCGACATTCCGCTTCATGACGGTGGATTGGGACGGCAAGATCCGGATGGACTGCTCGTCACCATATGCGATGGCGCGGCTGATCGGGCTGCGCGACAAGTTCGATGTCGCTTTTGCCAACGATACCGATGCCGACCGGCACGGCATCGTCACCCGATCCAACGGCCTGATGAATCCCAACCATTACCTCGCCGCCGCCATCGCCTATCTGTTCGAGCATCGTCCGCAATGGCGTAAGGACAGCGCGGTCGGCAAGACCATCGTCAGCAGCGCGATCATCGATCGCGTGGCTATCAAGCTCGGCCGCAGGCTGGTCGAAACGCCTGTCGGCTTCAAGTGGTTCGTCGATGGGCTCAGTGACGGCTCATTCGGATTCGCCGGTGAGGAAAGCGCCGGCGCCTCCTTCCTCAGGCGAGACGGATCGGTATGGACCACCGACAAGGATGGCATCATTTTGGGATTGCTGGCTGCCGAGATGACCGCGCGCACCAGGTCCGATCCGAGCCAGTTGTTCGATCGATTGACAAGCGAATTGGGCGTGCCGTTCTACGAGCGGATCGACGCGCCCGCCAACTCGGCGCAGAAGAATCTGCTGAAGGGGCTCTCGCCCGAGAAACTCGGCATGTCGGAATTGGCCGGCGAGCCGGTGCAAAAGGCGCTCACATCCGCTGCCGGCAACGGGCAGTCTTTCGGCGGCATCAAGGTCATCACTAATAACGGATGGTTTGCCGCGCGCCCCTCTGGCACCGAGGATGTGTACAAGATCTACGCCGAGAGCTTCCGCAGCGAGGCGCACCTGCGGCAAATCCAGCAAGACGCGCAGTCCGCCATTACCAAGGCGTTCGAGACCCAGGCGAGCAGTTCGGAAAACTGATGCCAGGCCAAGATAATTCAGTTTGCGCCGCCGGTACAAGCGCGACAACAATGGCGCGGAGATTCGAATGACCGCGCTGATGAAACCACGCTGGCGCGCCGCCTGCTGGAAGCCATGACCGATTTGCAGTTTCGGACCTGGGCCGGGCGGTTGATCACCACGGTTGCGAGTTATTATATGCTGTATGGAAGCTGGTTGCTGCTGACCCGCAACTCAGTGGCTCGCTTTTGAAAAGGACAAAGCCGATGGCCGAAACCGCGGATCCGCTTGTGCTCGATCTGGTCGAATGGATCGCGCGCGAGCCGAGGATTTATTCCGAAGTGATCGCGACTTGGCGGACATCCTGCCCGCGCTTGACGATCTGGGAAGACGCGCTCGATCACGGCTACGTGTCGCGACAAACCGTTGCGGGTGCAGGGGTGGTCGTGACGGTTACGGAACAAGGCGAAAACTTCCTGCGCGCGCATGGGCGCGCAAGCTGATCGCGCCCGCGCGATCCGCTCTCTCCCGCCATTGACTCAAGCGGGCTGATGCGCTGAACTTCATGCAATCGCATGCAACTTGCACCATCAGGACAGGACGCCCATGATCGACCTTTATTACTGGACCACGCCCAACGGCCACAAGATCACGATGTTTCTCGAAGAGGCCGGCCTGGAATACAAGATATTCCCGATCAACATCGGCAAGGGCGATCAGTTCAAGCCGGAGTTTCTGGCGATCGCGCCGAACAACCGGATTCCGGCGATGGTGGATCACGAACCGAAGGGCGGCGGCAAACCGATCTCGATCTTCGAATCCGGTGCGATGCTGCTGTATCTGGCGGAGAAGACCGGCAAGTTTCTTCCCGCCGATATCTACGGGCGCTACGACGCAATCCAGTGGACGTTCTGGCAGATGGGCGGACTCGGGCCGATGGCGGGGCAGAACCATCACTTCTCGAATTACGCCGAGGAAAAAATAAAATACGCCATCGATCGATACGTGAACGAGACCAACCGGCTCTACGGCGTGCTTAACAAACGTCTGTCAAACCGCGAGTTCATCGCCGGCGACTATTCGATCGCCGACATGGCGAGTTATCCCTGGGTGGTGCCGTACAAGAACCAGAGTCAAAACATCGATGACTTCCCGCATCTCAAGCGCTGGCTCGAGACCATCCGCGAGCGGCCGGCCACGGTTCGGGCCTACGCCAAAGCCAAGGAGGTCAATCCGAATTACGGCCAGCCCACGATCCGCACCGAGGAAGAGCGCAAGCTGCTGTTCGGGCAAACCGCGGCCGTGGTGAAGTAGCGCGCGCGAGCTAGGACGTTCAAGAAGCCGGGCCAGCCGGGATTTGCCCGGCAGCCTTTCGCAAGCAATCGCGGCAGAGGCAGTCCTCGCCATCGTTGGGCATCGGCAGCCTGAGGATTTCCTCGGCGCACCAGCACGGCCCGGCCAAAGCGCAGGTGAATTCCGTTCCGCACCTCGGACAGGCGAGGCGGCGGAAAGCCGGGATTCCTGACGGAATTGTCATCAATCGACCGAATTGTCCTTGGCGTTTTTCATGTCCGGTTCAGGACTGAAAGTGGCATATTACGTTGCCAATATACGCGCAGGAGCATTCAAGGGAAATCCGGTGGCCCGCGACTCGCAATCCGCTCTGATCGCTCTCAATCGCTTCGGATTTGGCGCGCGCGGCGGCGCGGCAGGCGATCTGGTCAATGCCGCGTCCGATCCGCGCGGTTTCGTCAAAGCCGAACTCAGCCGGCCCAATGCCGCCCTGCTGGAGGTGCCCGGCCTGCAGTCCACCCCGGCATTGGCCGAGGCAGCGTTCGCCTATCAGGCGCAGCTCAAGCAGGCGCGTGAGATGGCCGCCAAGGCACCGAGCAAGACGCCTGAAGACGGCAATGCCAATGCAGCCATGGCTGCGAGCGAACCGACGCAGCCCAATGCCGTAACGTCGCAGCCGCAGCCGCTCAACATCATTCAAAAAACCTACCGCGCCGAGGCGCTGGCGCGGCTGCAGCGCGCGGTTATCGCCGACTGTGGACTGGTCGAGCGGCTAGTGGCGTTCTGGTCCAACCATTTTTGCATCTCCGCCAGCAAGGGCCCATTGGCGCGAATGTGGGCGGGCGCGTTCGAGCGCGAGGCGATCCGGCCGCATGTGCTCGGCCGTTTCGCGGACATGCTGAAAGCCGTGGAGCAGCATCCGGCGATGCTGTTCTTTCTCGATAACCAGCAGTCGCTCGGCCCGGACTCGCGCGCCGGCCAAAATCGCAAGCGAGGCCTGAACGAAAATCTGGCGCGCGAAATCATGGAGTTGCATACGCTGGGGGTCGGCGGCGGCTACTCGCAGCAGGACGTGACCTCGCTGGCGCGCATCATCACGGGGTGGACGTTTGCCGGCAGGCAAGGACAACTCGGCACGCCCGGTAGCTTCGTGTTCAATGCCAACGCGCACCAGCCGGGTTCCCAGCAACTGCTCGGCAAGATTTACGGCGATGCTGGCGTTGCGCAGGGCGAAGCGGCGTTGGCCGATCTCGCGCGCCATCCCTTCACTGCGAAATTCATCGCCACCAAGCTGGCCCGTCATTTCGTCGCCGACGAGCCGCCAGCGGCGCTGGTGGCACGGTTGCAGCAGGTGTTTGGCAACTCCGACGGCGATCTCAAGAAGGTGACAGCGGCACTTCTGGATTCGGACGAGGCTTGGAAGGCGCCGCTGACGAAGCTGCGCAGCCCCTACGAATTCCTGGTAGGCGCGGGGCGGTTGTTGGCGCGCATTCCGGAAGATCCCGCGCTCTATCTCAACGGCCTGAACCAACTGGGCCAGCCGCTGTGGGCTCCGGCCGGACCGAACGGATTTCCTGACACCAATGCGGCATGGGCTGCTCCCGAAGGCATGAAGCTGCGGCTGGACATCTCGGCGCAGCTTGCCTCGCGCGTCGTTGGCAATATCGAGCCGCGCGATCTGCTGGAGCTTGTCGTAGGCGAGGCTGCGTCGGCCGAAACGCGCCAGGCCATCGAACGGGCGGAGACGCGGCAGCAGGCGCTGGCGCTGCTGCTGATGTCGCCGGAATTCCAGAGGAGATGATGATGGACTGCCGCCAGAATCGGACCTCGTTTGTCGCCTCGCGTCGCGCGCTGCTGCTCGGCGGCGCCTCGTTTGCGGCCTGGGCCTATCTGCCGAAATTCGCGCGCGCCACCGATGGGCGCGATCCGCGCCTGATCGTCGTGATCTTGCGCGGCGCGCTCGATGGCCTTGCCACCGTCGCGCCTCTAGGCGATCCGGATTATGCCGCGCTGCATGGGTCGATTGCGCTGACGCCAAATGGCCCACACGCGGCGACCATGCTGGATTCGTTTTTCGCATTGCATCCCGCGATGCCGGAATTCGCGCGGATGTACCGACAGCAGCACGCCGCGGTGATCCATGCGGTGGCGACGCCGTATCGCGACCGCTCGCATTTCGATGGGCAGGATGTACTCGAGAGCGGCTTCGCCGGTCCGGGCCGGGTGCAATCGGGCTGGCTCAACCGTGCGCTCGAAGCATTGCCAAGGGGCGAGCGGGTGATGAGCGCTCTGGCCATCGGTCCGACCGCGCCGCTGGTGCTGCGCGGTGCCGCGCCGACCGTGGGTTGGGCGCCAGTGGCATTGCCGCAGGCCGACGATGACACCGCGAGCCGCCTGATCGAGCTTTACCGGCATCGCGATCCCGCGCTGGCAACCGCGTTGTCGCAAGGCCTGCAACTCGAGAAAACCGCGCATGGCGAGCAGATAAAACCGAAGCCGGGCGGCAATAACGCCGGTGCGATGCGGCTGGTGGCGCGCGGCGCCGCCAAGCTGATGGTGGCCGATGACGGCCCGAGAATCGCCGCGCTTGCCTTTGACGGATGGGATACCCACGCCAATGAAGGCGGCCCCATCGGCCGGCTGGCGCTGCTGCTCTCAGGGCTCGACGGCGCGCTGGCGGAATTCGAAAACGGATTGGGCGAGCGCTGGCGCGACACCGTCGTTGTGGTCGCCACCGAGTTCGGCCGCACCGCGCGCATCAACGGCACCGAGGGTACCGATCACGGCACCGGCACCGTCGCGCTGCTCGCGGGCGGCGCAGTAAAAGGCGGGCGGGTGATTTCCGACTGGCCGGGGTTGAAGCCCGCCAGCCTCCATGAAGGTCGCGACCTTGCGCCCACCACGGATCTGCGCGCGGTGCTCAAGGGCGTGTTGCGCGATCATCTCGGCATTGCCGAGCGCGTGCTGGCTGAAACGGTGTTCCCCGAAAGCGCATCGGTGAAGCCAATTAAGGGACTGGTCGGGTGACCAACGAAGCTAGTTCGTGATCTTGTCAATCTCCGCAAGCTCCTGCGCGCTCAGCGCCCAGCCGATCGCCTTGACGTTCTGCTCAACTTGCTCGACCCGCGTTGCGCCGGCGATCACGCTGGAAACTTGCGGGCGGGACGCAAGCCATGAGAAGGCGAGCTCAAGCAAGCTGTGCCCGCGCGCCTGCGCGAAAGCACTCAGCTTGTCGACGATGTCCTCGTTGCGCGGCGTGACATACCGATCGCGCAACGCCGGCGCTTTGGCAAATCGGGTGTCTTGCGGCGCCGCGGCGCCGCGCTTGTATTTGCCGGTCAGCAAACCGCTCGCCAGAGGAAAGAAGGGCAGCAAGCCCAGATTGTATTCCTGCGCGGCGGGCAGCAGATCCTTTTCGATGTCGCGCACGACCAGGCTGTATTCGTCCTGACACGACACAAACGGATTGACGTTCAACTGGCGGGCGATGAACTCTGCCTCGGCGATACGCCACGCCGGAAAGTTCGAATTGCCGATGTAGCGCACCTTGCCCTGCCGGATCAGGTCGTCCAACGCGCGCAGGGTTTCCTCGATCGGCGTCAACGGGTCGTAATCGTGTTGCTGGTACAGGTCGATGTAATCGGTCTTCAGCCGCTTCAGGCTGGCCTCCACCGCAGACATGATGTAGCGCCGCGACGCGCCCTGCTTGGTGCCGTCGGTGCTCATCGGCTTGGAAAATTTGGTCGCCAGCAGGATATCTTTTCGGCGGTCCCCGAGCACCTGGCCCAACACGGTCTCGGAGCCGCCCATCCCCGCATAGATGTCGGCGGTATCGAACAGGGTGATGCCGAGGTCGATCGCTTTATGGATGACCTTGCGCGAAGTTTCGAGATCGGTGCGCTGGCCGAAATTGTTGCAGCCGAGCCCGACGGCGGAAACGCGCAGGCCGGAGCCGCCGAGATTGCGAATTTGCATGGATTAGTCCTGTGAGATGGGGGAGCGCGAGTGGGGAATCCATTGTGACGCCCAGCCGCCGAAGCCGCAAGCCGGCGCTACTCCGCCGCGCGCAAATGCCGGGCAGCGCCACCACGCAACGAGCGGTAGAACTCGGCGTTGGCAGGATCATCGCTATGACGAATCAAGTCGGTCACGGGCGTATAGCTGAGCATGCGTCCGCCGTCAGGCAACGCCGTGCAACTGAAGCGCAGCACTTGCCCGTCCGCCAGCTTGATGTTGATCGGCGTGGAATCGCCCGATCGCATCATCTCCGTGCGCCGCGCGATGAACGCGCTCAACTCATCCTCCGGCAGTTCAAAGGCGCCGGTGTCGCGGCCATGATACATCAGCGCGATGAACGGCGGCTTGCTGTCGGCCTTTTCGTCGGGCAGCGAAAAATAATGGCGAAAGGCGCGGTTGATGAATTCCGCGCGGGTATCGGCATCCAGCAGCACGATGCCGATGTCGACCTCGTCGAGCGCCGCCGACAGCCTCTCGGCGGTGGTATAAAGCGTGCGCTCCCACGCGAACGCATCGATCATTCTTTTACGAAATAGCCCGGTGATTGCGGCGGTGCCCGCCGCTGTCAGCACCAGCATCGCCAGTCGAACCAGATCGGCGCTGTCATATCCAGGCGCCGAACGATGGATGAGGAAAAACAGCGCCGAAGCGGCGACCGCAATCGCAGCGCTGATCAAGCCGGAAACCAGGCCGCTCATGGAGCCCGCGAAGGCGACGATGCAAACCAACAGCGGGGCCGGATTGGGCACGGCCATAACATTGCGATCGACAAAGACGGCAATCAAAGCCGTCGCTGCCGTCAGAGCCGGGCCAGAAGTTGCAGGCCAGTCGACCTTCATGCGCCTGTTCTCGTTTGTCCCGAGAGTTAAAAGACGCAAGTTGCCGGGCGGTTGCGCCGGCCGGGACTTTCTTGCCTCATCGTTAACAGGCGGTTTACCAAAAGGTCGCGGCCCCGCGCGAAAAAGGCCCGGAAGTTGATCCGGAGATTTCTGTTTATGCCGCTTCCATTTCCATGAGCTTTTTGGCCGCTTGAGTTAGAAACCCGGACCTGGTGTAGCCGTGCGCTTCCGCAAATCTGTCAATCTGATCCAGAACGTCGCCGGGTAAAGTGACATTGACACGAACGACTTTCGGTTCGCTTTTCACCGAAACAAGAATAGCGACTGCTGATCTGTTGTCTGGATCGGACATGACGTCCTCCAAAGCGGAGGGCTCGGGAATAGCTTCTCCGTCCTCGACCAGACCTCCGATATGAAAGGTCAGGGCTTCCTCAGCCATGGCTCGGGCATCATCCAAACTGGTCCCTGCCGTGATAACGCCCGGGAAGTCTGGAAAAGAAACGCCAAAGTGGCTGTCGGCGTCCTTATGGATAAGACCAATGTAGTTTCGCATGGCTCTTACCTCAGCTTTAGACCTGACTGCTTTTCAATGCTCTTCAATGTCCCGACCGGGACTTCCCGTTCAGGACGGGGGACCGTTACACGGCCCTTTTTGGTGGGATGCTTGAATTGTACATGGCTGCCTTGAGCCACTTGAGACCAACCATCCTGCTGAAGGGCCGAGATAATTTCCCGGCTTTTCATCATGTGTAGTTATACACACTGATGATGTATTTTCAACTCGGTTTACAGAATCGTTCCTGGCGAATCCGCCATTTGCGCCCTCGCACCAGGACGACCGCCGGCGTGAGGGCGAATGGCGACAACCAATGATGACGAATCGAGCGTTGTTCTAATGCGTTCAGTTTTCGCCCACACAATTTCCAAGTGGTCTTGTACTCCAGCAACTAGCGCTCGTTTTGCGGCGCGTGTTTATTCGTCTCGTTGCTCTTATTGACCTACGGACTAGATTTAAGCCCAGGGTTCTTTTGAGAGCAGCGCTAGCGCCGCGAGGCCTCCGTCAGGCCGGTGTTGCGCGAATTGCTGACATACTTCAGCCGTACGCCAGGTCGGCTAAGGCCCATAAGCTGAATTCACGAATGCTGCAGGCCAGCGATTTTTAATCCAATTATGGCCAAACAACGTGGGATATGTAGCGCCGCCTACCACCTTTATCGTCGGCCGCCCCTGAAATGCAAAGAGGCGATGCTGAATTGGCGCGGCCTAGTTAGCTGGCGCCACAGTCGTTTGAACCACGCCACATGCGCAGTGTCGGCGCGATGCATTGCGCCCATATAGCGTGGGCGCAATGTGGTCGTCTTTCTATCGGAGGGAGCGAGATCCTTGGTCTCGTGGCTCACAAAATTTCCGGAACGATCCTGGACATCCTCCGGGCGGATGAAGCCATGAGAAGCTGGTTCGTTTTCAAGTTTACCCTGCTCGGGCTCGGCGCGCTGAGCTTGCACAGGTACGACGGGCAGTGCGTCCTGATCTGGATTACGTTCGGCTGGTTCCTGCTGGGCGCGCTCCTCGGTTACCGGGGCGGGCACCTGTGACTTCGCAGCCGAGTTTGCAGTCTGCACATTAGCGCTATGCAGACAACGACGCGCTGTTTCGATGTCGGCATCGCCGGCGCCGTGACCTCGTGCCCACTTTTCTGCGGCTGCTTGTGAGTATTTGGCGACATAGAAACGAACAACGCCGCAAGAGACATGGCCAAACAGCGGCACGCCTGCCGTGGCCGTTTGGCTGAGTGCAATCAATGTTACAAAGGCCGGGATTGCTCGTCTAATCATCACGATCCACCGTGAAGGTACTAACGCAGCAAATTCGAGCGCGTCTGCTCCACTCGCCATCAGTATTGGAAGGTGGGCGCTGGCTAGAAATCTGGCACGCATATAGCTCCGCCGTCCATTCATTGGTGGGGAGCGCAGCGGCAAATCCCGTCCGAACGTTTACAAGTTATCCATAGAATCGCGCCAATGATGCGGTGATTTACGCGAGTTGTTCCCACGAAAGTTCATTCAAACAAACACAAAATTTTAACAGCCATTCTCCGGAAGCATCTCGCAAGTATATCCTCGCCCCACGGATGCGGCTGGAGGCTCAGCGGACTTCGTAGGCATCTCACTCGATGTCCGCTTTCGCTTCTGATAATGTTGCAAAAGCCTTTTTGGGGTGACGAGACTAAAATCTCGAGGGCCGCTGATGCTTCCCGGTCGCCGCGACAGAAACTCTGAGAGATCGCATTGGAGCGTTTGCAACGGCGATAGACACGCTTGATGAAGCGGTGTTCGAAGGGATTCAACCGCGTTGGTGGATCAAGCGTTCGTCGCCAGCGCAATATCAGCGGGACCGTCAACGGCAGTGTCGGCGCGCCAATCCATATTGACAAAGCCGGGGGCCTGCTCGACGCGCCGTAACCAGCTTCGGATCGCAGGGAAGGTCGTGAGGTCGTAGTCGCAGCGGTCCGCGACGTGGGTGTATCCATACAGTGCGATATCGGCGACCGTGAGCTGGCAGGCGGCAAAATACTCGTGGGTCTTGAGGTGATTTTCCATCACCTGCAGGGCGGCGTAGCCGCGCTCCATCCAATCTTCCAGAGCATGGACTTGCAGGTCGCGGCCGCCCTTGACCAGCGACAGCCAAAAATAGGCGGCGCCGATATTCGGCTCAAGTGCGTGCTGTTCGAAGAACATCCACTGCAAGGCCTCGGCGCGTTCGATCCGCGATTCCGGTGCCAGCGGCGTGCCGCCGGCGACATACCAGAGGATGGCGTTGGATTCCGCAAGATAGCGTCCTTCGGCGACTTCCAGCAACGGCACTTGGCCGCTTGGATTCTTCGCTAGAAAATCCGGCGTGCGGCTCTCGCCACGCAGAATATCGATCTCGATGGCGCGATAGGGCGCATTGAGCAGCGCCAACGCGAGGCGGACCTTGTAGCTGTTGCCGGAGCGCTGCATCGAGTAGAGCTTGTACATTCGGCTCCTTCGATTGATGAGAGGTTGTGATTCGGAGCGCGGCGTGGAATCAAATTCTCACTCCGCAAGGCGGCTAAACAATGATGCCCTTGCACCTGCCTCGCAAGCCCTGGCAGATTGAAAGGTCGAAAACCCCTGCCGCAGTGCAACGAGAGAGAAAAGTTTCCCCCGCGAATCATCCTGCAGCGCAAACGAGGTCGGTAATCGAGAACGTATCCCGTGCCGAGCAGGCTTGAAGCGGTAACCGCCGCGGCCTGGAGTTCGAATGCCGCCCACTCTGCCAGAGCCGGGCGAGGCTCGTGGCGAGCATCATGCCCGCGCGATCTGGATAGCGTAGGCGGTAACAACGCGCGCCCCACATCCGTGCCGCCTGACGGTCAGCCATGTACCCGTAGCCCTTGCCAGAAATGAGTCATTTCGGCGCTGGATTTTATGAATGTTGCGCGACCCTAGCCGCAGCCCTTCTAGCGTTCCCTGACGTCTGGACACTTCCGGGCAAGCTTCTATGCCGTTTCTGTCCGCCGCTCTCGACCGTGTGAAGCCGTCCGCGACCATCGCGGTTACGGATAAAGCACGCGCCCTGAAAGCAGCCGGCCGCAACGTCATCGGTCTCGGCGCCGGCGAGCCTGATTTCGACACCCCGGCCAACATCAAGCTGGCGGCGATCCGCGCCATCGAGGCCGGGAAGACCAAATATACCGATGTCGGGGGCATTCCCGAGCTGAAGGAGGCGATCGCAGCCAAGTTTCAGCGCGAGAATGGCCTGAGCTACAAGCCGAACCAGATCATCGTCGGCACCGGCGGCAAGCAGGTGCTCTACAATGCGCTGATGGCCACGATCAATCCGGGCGACGAGGTCATCATTCCGGCACCGTATTGGGTGAGCTATCCGGAAATGGTCTCGCTCGCGGGCGGTCAACCGGTGTCGGTCGTATGCAGCGCAAAACAGGGGTTCAAGCTGCAGCCTGAGGCGCTCGAGAAGGCGATCACGCCGAAGACCAAATGGATCATCCTGTGCTCGCCATCGAACCCGACCGGCGCCGCCTACACGCGCAGTGAGCTGAAGGCAATCACTGACGTGCTGGTGAAGCATCCGCATGTCTGGGTAATGACGGACGATATGTACGAGCACTTGGTCTACGACGACTTCGTGTTCACGACCCCGGCGCAGGTCGAGCCGAAACTGTATGATCGCACGCTGACCGTGAACGGCGTATCGAAGGCCTATTGCATGACGGGCTGGCGCATCGGTTATGCGGGCGGTCCCGCTGAACTGATAAAGGCGATGGCGACGATCCAGTCTCAGTCGACATCGAACCCGTCTTCTATCTCGCAATGGGCGTCGGTCGAGGCCCTCAATGGTCCGCAGGATTTCATTCCCGTGAACAACAAGGCATTCAAGGAGCGCCGCGACCTGGTTGTGTCGATGCTCAACCAGGCCAAGGGCATCGATTGTCCACGGCCGCAGGGAGCGTTCTATGTGTATCCGTCCTGCTCCGGCGCGGTGGGCAAGACCTCGCCCTCCGGCAAGGTGATCGCCAATGACGAGGACTTCGTCACCGAGCTGCTCGAGAATGAAGGCGTCGCGGTGGTGCAGGGCTCGGCGTTCGGGCTCGGCCCGGCATTCCGCATTTCATACGCGGCCAAGAATTCCGATCTCGAGGACGCCTGTAAACGCATTCAGCGATTCTGCGGGAATTTGAGATAGTCGGGTCGCTTCAAGCCCGCTCGTCATGCTCCGCGAAAGCGAAAGCGAAGCATCCAATATTCCAGAGGCAATGGTTTTGCCGTCCATACATGACGACGGACTATTCTAGTGCCGCCGCGTACCGGGTCGCCCGGTCAAGCCGGGCGATGACAATGCCGTGTGTGCAAACGGCCGTTGTTATGTCATAGAGGGGCAAGCGCCAACCTGCGGCCGCGCTGTCCTATTCTCAGCTCATATCACATCTTTTCAGCCGGAGATTTTTTCATGCCCCGTTCTCTTATGTCCGCCGCTATTGCCGCTATTACGCTGGTTGCAGGCTCGACCGGCGCCTTCGCGCAGCAACCGATGCAGCCCGTACAGGTCGGCATCCTCGAATGCCGAGGCGGTGCAAGCATCGGATTCGTCATCGGCTCGGTAACCAATCTCGGTTGCGTGTTGCGCGCCGAGGGCATGCCGGAGGACCGCTATGTCGCCACCGTGCGCAAAGTCGGCATTGATCTCGGCATCACTCAGGAGTCCGCGCTTGCCTGGGGCGTGTTTGCGCCGGTTGCCCGGCTCGGAGCGGGCGACTTGTCCGGCAATTACGTCGGCGCGCAGGGCAGCGCCTCGGTTGGCCTCGGGTTAGGCGGCAACGTACTGGTGGGCGGCTCGGCGAATTCGATCGCGTTGCAACCACTCGGCGTGCAGGGGCAGGTCGGCCTCAATGTCGCGGCCGGGTTGGAAAGCCTGGAACTTCGCCCGGGGCGGTAACGCTCCGTTCGT
>VAZS01000348.1 GCA_005884855.1 Alphaproteobacteria bacterium
CCAGCAACATTCCTGCCCCGCCCCCCTGATGTAGGAGGTCAGCTTTGCCCCAGGCGCGCCCGGCAGGCAACTTTCGTCGCCGCGCAAGTTCAACGGTGACAGCCGGTCTGACGCCTTTACCCCGCCACCGGGAGCAGTTACCGACAGATTGAACGAGATCACCGCAAAGCCGAGAAATGAATAAAGATTCATCTGTTATGGCAACGCAGAATGTGGCGGACGTCCGTCCTATTCTGATCGTGCCTTATATGTGGATCGGAGACTTTGTGCGCGGCCACACGGTGGTGCGCGTTCTGAGGCAGCGCTGGCCCAACCGGCCCATTGATATGCTGGTCACCCCTCTATGCGCGCCGCTGGTCGATTACATGCCTGGCGTGCGGTCTGGCGTCGTTTGGGACCTGCCGCGCAGTCGGCTGGCGGTAACAAAGCAATGGGGGCTGGCCAAGCTGCTGAGGACAGGGAATTACGGCACCGCATTCGTCCTGCCTCGAACCTGGAAATCGGCGGTTGCCCCTACGCTCGCCGGCATCCCGGAAAGGGTGGGTTTCGTTGGCGAGGTAAGATTCGGTCTCATCAACCGGTGGCGCTGGGGTGAGAAGGCCCTGCCCCGCTTCATCGACAAAAACGCCGCACTTGCGCTGCCTGATCGGGAGCCGCTGCCCGCGGAATGGCCGACGCCGCAGCTTAGGGTTTCCGCCGCGGAAGTGAACCGCTGGCGGCAGGCCAACCGCTTGGGCACCGGGACCACTGTGGCGTTGGCTCCGGGCTCGGTCGGCGCATCCAAGCGCTGGAGCTATTACCCGCAAGCCGCTCGTCTGCTCGTCGATCATGGCTTCGCTGTATGGGTGGTCGGCGGCCCCGCGGAAAAGGCTCTGGCAGACGAAATCGCTGCGGTGGGCGGGCCGGGCGTGCGCGACCTGACAGGGACTGACCTGCGCAATGGCATTCTGGCGATGGCGGCGGCCAATCTCGCGATTTCGAACGATTCCGGGTTGATGCATATCGCCGCGGCGCTGGGGACCCCAACCATGGGCATTTTTGGTCCTACAAGCCCCTACCATTGGGCGCCGCTGAATGGGCTGGCGGCGACGGTTCAGACCAAAACCATGCCGCCGTGTCAGCCGTGCCATCGTCCGGTCTGCTCCATGAATGAGCACCGCTGTATGCGCGATATTGCCGCTTCCGATGTGGCTGGAATCGCCGAACGCGTGTTGGCCGCAACGGGCGCCGGCTTGGCACGTTGACGTTGCGTGCTTGCACAGGGTTGACGCGGCCATTACCAAAGATGCGAACGCGTGGCGCAGAGGGCGAGTGTTGAGCCAGGATTCGAAGGACCCGATCGCAGCGCATCTGGCGCTATCTTTCGCCGCGCTTGACCGGGCAGTGCACGATCCGCAATTGCGCGCCAGCGCGCGCGAGATCGCGGCCACGATCATCGCGGCGCTGCGCTCAGGCAATAAACTCCTGATCATCGGCAATGGCGGCAGCGCCGCTGACGCTCAACACATCGCCGCTGAGATCGTCGGCCGTTACAAACAGGACCGGCCTGCAAACGCCGCGATGGCGCTGACCACCGACACCTCGGCCTTGACCGCCATCGCCAATGATTACGGCTTTGAACAGATGTTCGCGCGGCAAGTGGCAGGTCTCGGCCAACCCGGCGACGTGCTTCTGGCGTTATCTACTTCTGGGCGCTCACTGAACGTCCTGGCCGCGCTACGCACCGCGCGTGAACGCGGCCTTATCACTATTGGCTTCACCGGCAAGGGCGAAGCGCTCGCGGCACTATGCGACCATTTTTTGATCGCGCCCAGCGATGACACGGCGATCATCCAGCAGATTCACCTCACCGTCGCTCACGGGATCTGCGACGAAATCGAGCAGGCCATGATGGGCGAGGTATTGCGGAAATGAGCGGCGCCGACAACGCGCGCTCGTTCCCCAGGCCCGCGGCTTTCCTCGACCGTGACGGAGTCATCAACCACGACGACGGCTATATGGGCACGCGCGAACGAATTCGTTGGATGCCGAACGCGGCCAAGGCAATCCGTAGACTCAACGATTCCGGATATTTCGTGTTCTTCTGTACCAACCAGTCGGGCGTGGCCCGCGGCTTCTTTACCGAGCACGATCTGCGAGGCCTACATGACTGGATGTGCACCGAACTCGCCGCGCAAGGCGCACGGATCGACGACATCAGATATTGCCCGCACCATCCCGAGGGATCGATCGAGGGCTATCTCGAAGATCATCACTGGCGAAAGCCGAGCCCGGGCATGATCCACGATTTGATGAAGCACTGGCCGGTACGGCCCGAAGGAAGTTTCGTGATCGGCGACCGCCCGACCGATCTCGAAGCCGCAGAAGCGGCAGGGCTGCCAGGCTTTTTGTTCGCAGGCGGCGATCTCGACGCCTTCGTCGCAAACGCCATCGCTCAGACCAGCGCTCGATAAATTTCCGCGATCCTGTTTGCTTCCACATCGATACTGAATTTCTCGAGTACCCTGGCCCTCCCCCTAGCGCCCATATCCGCGGCTAACTGCGGATCGCGCATCAACGGCTCCAGCGCCGCGACAAGCGCGTCGACATCGCCAGGCGGAACTAGCACGCCGGTGACGCCGTCCTCGACGACGAGCTCAGCGGCACCCGCGCGTGAAGCGACCAGCGACGCCCCAACCGCCATCGCATCGATCAGGGTGAGACCAAAGCCCTCGTTGCGCGAAGTAAAAGCGTAGATCGTCAGCCGCTGGTACCAGCGCTGCACGTCCTCTACCGGCAATTCACCAGTAATGATAAGACGCGACTGCAAGCCCGCGGCCTCGATCCGCCTATGGAGATCGCTGCCGAAAGCTGATTGCTCCGGCGTGATCGCGCCGACCATGACAGCGCTAAAATCGGGAAAGCGGGGCAGCAGCCGGCACATCGCCTGCACGAACACGTCACTGCCTTTTTGCGGGCGCACCCGGCCGAAGCAGCCGATGGCGTAACGGCCCGGCAGGCCGGATTGCGCGAACGCGGCCGCACGATCGCGCGGCGGTGAATAGTATTCGGTGTCGACGCCGTGCGGGATCACGCTCGCGTCTCGCTTGAGAAACGAAGCCGAGATGTCGTTTGTCGCGATGATGGCGTCCATTCTTCTGACGAGCCAGCGGGTAATCCAGCTATGGTGCCGCTGAGCCGCCGACGTGAACACGAGCCGAAGCGGCCAGCCGAGCGATTGCAGCACCAGCCCTGCGATCATTTCGTTGTTGCGCCGTGCGTGCCAAATCAGCAGCGTGCCGCGCCGCCACAGTTTCAGAAGATGCGAGAGTCTCATCCGCGCGATACCGTTCGGCGCATTTGGACCAAACCAGACTGCGTGAAAACATGTCGCGAGCTTGGGCGCGACCATGCGGTTGGTCGCGGTGACGCCGGAATACCGCCGGTGCAGATTCGGCACGATCAGCTGCAAATTGTCAGCGGAAATATTCTCCATTCCCACGTCACGCTCCGTTTCGCGCACTGCTATACGCAACATTGCGCATGGTGGCCAGTTCACTGCGGGCGAGCTTCACCGCAGCATCGGCCTGGATTCTGGTCGGGCGCAAGTTCCGATTTGACTTGAAAAACCGCGACATAGCGGGCAAGGAGGCATCTCGCAGCTGCCTGACGCGCGGGCGATTGGCCCGACCGCCGTCGATGGAACGCGGATGACCGAACTTCCCACGAAAATTACCGACGATCCCTCTGGCGCCGCGATTCTGATTCGCCGCCTGATCACCGAGCAAGGGGCAGCCTACTGGCGCCGATACCTCATCGCATTCCTGCTGATGGGAGTTTCGGCGGGCGCGACCGCAGGCTCGGCGTGGATTCTCGGCCAGGTTATCAACAAGACCTATGTCGATAAAGATGTGCGGGGCATCGCGCTGCTGTCGGGGGCAACCGTCCTGATCTTCATTCTGAAGGGTGCGGCGACTTACGGTCATCAAGTGATCCTCTCGAAAATCAGCAATGCCATTCTGGCCAACAACCAGCGGCGGTTATTTGCCAAGCTGATGAACGAAAGCGTCGCATTTTTCTCGGAGCGGCACTCGTCGGAATTTCTCGCGAGGCTGACATCGGGCGCGTACTCGGTGACGCAGGTGCTCAACCTCCTGATCAACGCGCTCGGGCGCGATCTTCTGCTCCTCTTCGGGCTGGTCACGGTCATGCTGATGCAGGACCCTTATATGGCTCTGCTCGGGTTCCTGGTAGCGCCGCCCGCGATGCTGGTGCTGCGCAAGCTGGTGAAGCGGATCAAAGGGCTGGCGCACAACCAGTTCACCGGCACGGCCGACATTCTCGAAACCATGCAGGAATCCCTGCAGGGCATCCGGACCGTCAAGGCGTTCACGCTGGAGCAGACCATGGGCGAGCGCATCGATGCCAGCATTGCGGCGGTGGAAGGCAACGCGAACAAAATGGCGCGGGTTTCCAACCGTTCCAGCCCGCTGATGGAAACGCTGGGTGGTTTCGCCGTCGCCGGCGGACTGATGTACGGCGGCTATAGCGTGGTCGCAATGGGC
>VAZS01000237.1 GCA_005884855.1 Alphaproteobacteria bacterium
GGATCGAATTTCAATCCGGCCTCGACGAACTTCCGCTGCAGCAATCGGCGGCGCGCGTCGAATTCGCGGGGCGCGGCGCCCTGAAAGGAAAAGATCGACTGTTTCTCGTCGCCGACCGCGAAGATCGTACGCTCGACGCCCTCACGCGCGCCCTTGCCGGACGTGAACTCGGAAATGATATGGGCGACAATGTCCCATTGCTTTGGGCTGGTGTCTTGCGCCTCGTCGATCAGCACGTGATCAACGCCGCGATCGAGCTTGTAATGCACCCAGCCCGAGGATACGCGATCCAACATCTCCAGCGTCTTCTCGATCAGGTCATCATAGTCGAGCAGCCCGCGCTCCTGCTTTTCGCGCTGGTAGTTCGCAGCCGCTACCGTCGCGATCTGCAGCAGCGCCTGTGTTCGGTCCCGTATCGTCAGCGCGCGTCGGCGCTCGATCAGGGGCCCGATGCGCAGGCTTTCCGCGTCGAACAGAGCTGCGATTACCGCATTGTTGTCGCGGAATTTCTTGCTGAGCACGGAGTCGCGCGGCGTGCGATCGTCGGTAAGAAATACGTCCAGATATGCATCCACCTGCGCGCTGCCGGAAAAGACCAGAGCTTCCCGCAAACGGTCCGCCTGCTTTCTATCGGATTTACTGGTGCTCTCGAGGATCACGGCGACTTCTTTCCACCGGGAGTTCGGCAGATGCGGTCCATTGACGATCTCGCGCTCGACGGCTTCGATGGTGTCGCCCGTCGCAACGCCCAGCGCGGCCGAGACCTGCGCGGCCGCTGCCTCGATGCTGCCGGCGCGTTGGTTCCATGCCAGGAAATGATCGCGGCTCAGGCAAGCCTCGCGCACGACATCCTTGAAGGTAACATCGGCGGCACTTGCCATCGCGGTATTGAGCGCACGGCCTGCGGCGCTGTTGACGTCACGCGAGGCATCGAGCAGCACTTTCAGATTGGCGCGCTCCATCATCTCGTTCTGGTCGCGTTCGTCGATCACCGCGAATCTCGCGGGTACATTGGCCTCGAACGGGAACTGCTGTAACAGCCGGGTGCACAGGGCGTGGATGGTCTGAACTTTGAGGCCGCCCGGCGTTTCCAGCGCGCAGGCGAACAGCTTACGTGCAGACATCCTCAAGCGCGCGTCGGGTCGCGCGATACCGGCCTCGACTATCGCTGCATCGAGCGCCGCGTCATCGAGCGTGACCCAATGGCCAAGTGTGGAGAACACCCGCTCCGCCATGTTGGCGGCGGCGGCTTTCGTGAAGGTGATGCAGAGGATCCGTTCCGGTGCTACCCCGTCGAGCAACAACCGGATCACCCGCTGCACCAGCACGTGCGTCTTGCCTGACCCGGCATTGGCCGAAACGAATGCGGACGAGGACGGATCCGACGCGCGGGCCTGCGCAGCGCGAACCGCTTGGGGGATTGGGCGCAACGCCATTACCATTCCTCTAGTCCCAAGCCGCCAGCCGCCGACCACTCCTTGATGCGGGCGAGGTCGTCGTAACTGCCGTAGCGGTTCGACCACATGGAAAGATTGAGCGAAGTATAGGCCTGGGTTTCGCTTTCGAAAGCGCGGATCAGGGCCTCGAGTTTCGTTCGCGCCTCATCGGCGGCGTCATTGGGCGGCTGCGATGCATCGCTCTGTTTGATCTTCAATTCAAGCGGCTTTTGCTCTCCGGGCGGATTGTTGCCGGGAAGCCTGACATAACCGATCTCGCTGACCGAACTGCCGGCCGGAATTCCTTCAAAGCCGCCTGCCCGAAGGATCGCCGCTTCGAGCGTGAGCTGTGGCGACAGCCCCATGCGCACTTGTTTGCCGCTCGGCGGTTGTCCGGTCTTGTAATCGAGAATCGCAAACGTGCCATCGTTGCGCCGTTCAATCCGGTCGGCGCGCGCCGAAATCAGAAAAGTGCGCCCGCCATCGAGGAGGATCGGCATTTCGCCCCGGATCTCGGCCTGGATATGATCGAGATCGCGGCGCCGCTCGATTTCCCAATCCGCAAACCATTTGGCAATGCGCTGAAAGCGTGGCCACCACAGCGCCCTTGCTTCAGGCCGCTCCATCAGCGGCTTGAAATATTTCCCGCCGATATCGCGCAAGGCGCGCGCGGGATCGCCAGGAAGCGCATTGGAAAACGTCTGCGTAAACTCGCCGAGCGCGCCGTGGATCGCTGAGCCGCGATCGGCGGCAGACAGTGGCATGTCGACGGGGTCGAGCGGGTTAAGCCGCAAGATATGTCTGGCGTAGATGGTGTAGGGATCGCGCAGCCAGTCCTCGATCGCGGTCACCGACAGCTTCAGCGGCCTGGCTGAGCGCGGCGGCTTCGGTGCGGGCTGCGGGATCGGTTCGATTTTGTCGGGTCGATCCAGTTCGGATGCCAAAACCAGATATTTTTCACCTGACGCTTTGGCA
>VAZS01000238.1 GCA_005884855.1 Alphaproteobacteria bacterium
CTGTCTGGAACACTTCCGGGTATTCGCTGAGTTGAACCAGCAGTCCCGTTTGCGGGTTGCCGCCGAACAGATCGTTGAATGCGGCGGATAGTGCCGATCCCTGCCGACCCTCGAACGCCAGCGCGATGCCATGCTCATCGCGCGAGAGCTCCATCAACACGTTGCGATGTCGTTCGACAAGCTCGGCGAAATCGCACGGCTTGGATGAGACGTGACTTTCAAGCGGTGAAAGCGCGTCATGCAAGGACGCGATCAGGCTTTGGACGCTCTCGAGTTGCTCGTCGTCAAGCCGGGTCCGAGGTTCTGAGCCATGCAGCGCGGACGGATCGCCTCGGCGATGGCTTGCAAGCTCGGCACGGAAGCGCGAGAGGTCGCGCGCGAGTCCGTTACTTCCTGCCTGCGGACGAGTGCCGCGCAGCAGTGCCAGTTCGAGCCCTTCAGTCGCGCGCTTGAACGCGCCGGGGGGGCCGCCCAGCCGGCACAGCGGATGCTTCAACAGCGCCAGCAGGATCGGCGGCTCAAGCTCGTTTGCTGCCGCCTGTGCGGTGAGCCGAGCGAAAATTCCTATAGATGTGTCCATCAGCGCGTCGCCGCCGGAATCGTCGAACGCGAGATTCCAGCGGTCAAGCGCCGCGCTTACTCGCCGCGCCAGCGCGCGATCGGCAGTTACGAGCGCCGCCGATTTATTCAGATGCCGCGCTTCGCGCATCGCGACCGCAATCGAAAGCGCCTCCGTCTCAGGATTATCGGCTTCGATCACGGCGATGTTTGCCATAGAGAGGGAAATTTTTTCGGCGATCGCCGGTTCAGTTAATCGCCGATGCCATTGCGCGGTCGCATTTGAAGGCCGCATCGTCTCGGATGCCAGCACTTCACGTCCATGCGGTGCCGCTTGACCTAAAATTCGGACGTCGCCGCGGCGAATGCCGAATCGATCGAGCAGCGCGTGCATCGCGAACTGCGGATGATTGGACGCCGGAGGTGAGATTAATTTTGCTTTCGCGTCGGTGGCGCCGCCGATGGTTTGCCACGCCTCCGGATCGAGATCGGTATCGAGCCCCGGCAGCACCACCGCGCCTTGCGGCAGCGCGCCGACGGCGTGGAGGAATTTCGCCGTGGCCGGCATCGATCCGGTTGAGCCCGCGGCGATCACCGGACCGTCATGATGCGCGGCGAGGCGGCTCGCCTCCGCCGAAATCAACAAATCGCGCCGCGCCGCCGGCTCGATCTTCCCGATTTCCTTGAGATGAGCGGGCCACGCCTGTCGCGCAATCAGCAGGAATTGCAGCGAGCGCTGCCAATACTCGTCCAGTTCATCTGGCACCAAACCGTCCAGCGCTTCCCAGCCGACGCCGCGCGTGACCATGTCGTCGATCAGGCGTGCCAGATCGGCGGCCAATGCGAGCGTCGAAGCCGGGCCGCCGACCACCAGCGGAGACAATACCGGACCTTTTGCCCAGGCAGCGACCAGTTTCGCCAGGGTGAGTCTGCGCTCGAGTTCACCGATGCTTGGGGGAATCTCCAACGGCGCCGCGCCGGCTAATTGCTCAGGGTCTTCGGCGAACGCCAGCTCGTCCTCGTCAATGTCGCCGAGCGCGACGATGCGCGGCAGCAGCAGCGCGTCGGAGTTCAGCTCGTCGAGAAAGATTTCCCGGGCCATTCGCCCGGCACGCCGGGTCGGCAAATAGAGCGTCGCCAGCGCCAGTCTTTCCGGATGCGTGCGGGCCTCGAAGCCATCGACCAGGCTGCCATCGACCAACGCGGCGATAACGGTGCGCAGGAAAGGCGCAGAAAGTGGAACGCTGAAAACGCGCATGGGCCTCCTGATTCGGGATCAGGTTGCATCATGGCATGGCCGAATTGCGGGTGCGATTTCTAATTGCGGAGAAAAGCCGTGGCCATCTTCAGACCACGCTGGCGAGGAATGCCTGCTCGGCCGCGCCAACGGCGTCCGGGGTTCCCACGTGCATCCACATGCCGTCCAGGCGCAGCCCAAACAGCCGCTCCTGCTCGTTGGCGCGGTCGAACATCTTGGTCAACGAAAATTCCCCGGACGGCGCATGGGCAAACAGCGATGGCGACATGATCGCCGCACCGGCATACACGAACGGAACCACTTGATGTTCCCTGCGCTTGCGCAAGGCGCCATCGGGCAGCATGGCGTAATCGCCGCGTCCGCCATAACCGATGCTGCTGGCGGTCGGCGCCATCAGCAACAGGATATCCATGCTCGCGGGCTCGAACGCTTGCGCCAGCCGCGCCAGGTTGGGCTGCACGCCATCGATCCACAGGGTGTCGGCGTTAACGTGGAAGAACGGGGCGGGCCCGAGCAGGGGCAGTGCCTTGACGACGCCCCCGCCGGTGCCAAGCACCTCATCGCGCTCATCGGAAATGATGACGCGGGGCCGCTTGCGCTCGGCGACGTGGTCGATGATCTGGTCGGGCAGATAGTGCACGTTGATCACGGCCTCGGCGACGTCGGCGTTCGCAAGCTTGTCGAGGACATGATCGAGCAGGGCCCGCCCGGCCACTCGCACCAGCGGCTTCGGCATCTGGTCTGTCAGGGGGCGCATGCGCACCCCGAGGCCGGCGGCGAGTATCATCGCTTTGGTGGGTCTGACGGACATTTGGAGTTTTCTGCAACGCCTGTTGTTGGATCCACGAACATACCACGGGATTCGTGCCGTGCACCGGCATGGTCTAAGCATTAGCCGTCCGACGTGACGGTTATGCGACCCTGTGCGGCGGTCTAGACTTCCGCGAGCTGCGGCGCGCGCTTCGCTGCCCTTTTTTTCTTGTCGCCGGTTTTGAGGAAATTGACGCCGATCTGGTCGCCGTTGACCCAGGCCAGCTCGCAGCGGCGATAGGCAAGTCCGGTGGAGGACAGCAGCAGGAAGAACTCCTTGAGCTGCAGGCCCTCGACGGAACCTTCGATGCTGAGCTTCGCGCCGGTCTCGGAAATGTCTTCCATCATGCACTCGCGCCGCCAGGTGCCGTCGATGCCCATCATATGCGCGGGGATGCCACGTTCGAATATCACGCGCTCACCTTTGCGCCGTTCTGTCGCCATTGATGTGCCCCAGCCCACAGCACTCGCGCCCTCCGCCAAGGGCCAGCTTTCGCGCAGATTAAGGGCGCCCTCGCTAACAACGAGTAAATTACCCGACTGGCGGAGGTACGTTGAGTTCGTACCATTGCCTGACCCGCGAAAGCGCGGGGTGAGCCAGCGAACGGCTGAGATAGGTCCAGACCCGCGGCTGATGGCGCAAATATTGCGGTTTGCCGTCGCGCCGATTGAGCCGCGCGAAAGTCCCGAGCAGGCGCGTGTTGCGCTGTGCCGACATGATGGCGTAAAGCTCGGCGAACACCGAAGTATCGAAGGTCTCGTCGGACGCGCGCCGCGTCTTGATGTAGCGCGAGAGCAGCGCAAGCTCGAGCTGCTCGGGCACATCGATCCGCGCGTCCTGGAGCAGCGACACCAAATCGTAAGAGACCGGGCCCATCACGGCGTCCTGGAAGTCGATGATGCCTACTCTGGCAATGCCCTGCCGTTCGCCGAGCCAGATCAGATTAGGGGAATGGAAATCCCGAAGCACCCAGGTTCTCGGGGCGGAAGCCGGTTTACTCAATAAATCGCGCCAAATCGTGACGAACTCGGTTCGCTTCTCGGGATCGAGCTTGGCGCCCCGATCCGGCAGGTACCATTCGAGCATCAACCCGGCTTCGACCAATAGCGCGTCGGTGTCGTAGCTCGGTATGGTGTAGTTGAGCGGCGGTGCCAACGGGAGAGTTTCAGGCAGCGTTTCACGGTGCAGCGCGGCCAGCATGTCGGTCGCGGCCTCGTAACGCTCGGGGATCGGCCGAGGTGGATTGCCTTCGATAAATCCTGCGGTCCCGAAATCCTCGGTGATCAGGAACCCAACATCCAGGTCTGCGTGATGTATTGCGGGCGCCGAGAAGCCGCGCTCGCGCAGGCCGCCGTCGATGGCGACGAAGGCTTTGACGTCCTCGGCCAGATGGACTGCCGCGCTGTAGGACTTGCCATGGTAGATCGCCGGCCCATCGGGACGCCGGGGTGAGTTCATCAGGATGACAACGCCATCGCCGCGGACGAGCCGCGCGTAAGAACGTGTCGAGGCATCGCCGGGCATGCGCAGACGCTTTGCGTCCGCATAGCCCGCTGCCTCCACAAACTGCCGCAGCGCTTTCAATCTTGCGACTTGCGCGGCGGCCTTGCCGTAACCGGTTATTTCGGCGGCGCGCGCCGTTGATCCCAACGCGGCACGATAGTTAAGCCCGAGGTCGATGCGGTCCGCAGGCAATGCTGATGGCGCGCGCTCCGGCCATTCGATTAGCGCAACCGTGCCCTCCGGCAGTGGCGACAGGCCAATCTCTTCCAGTTCAAGCGGATTACTGACGCGGTAGAGATCGGCATGAAGCAGCGGAAACGATGGCAGATCGTAGGCCTGTACCAGCGTGAAGGTCGGGCTTGGAACCTCCAGCGCCTCGTCGCCGGCGAGATAGCGGATCATGGCGCGCGCGGCTGCTGTTTTTCCTGCCCCGAGGTCACCGGAAAGTGTGATGACGTCGCCAGGGCCGATCAGCAAGGCAAGATCGGCCATCAGATGCGCGGTCGCGGTCTCGTTGGCTAACGCCAGCGAGAATGTCGCTGGCACGATCATTCCGCGGCGTTGCGATGCGCGGCCTGGTCGATGGGAAAATCGCAGGTCACGGTGGTGCCCTTGCCGACCATCGAATCAACGCGCACCTTGCCTCCGTGCAATTCGACAAAGGAGCGCACCAGCGACAGCCCGAGGCCGGCGCCGCGATGCCGCGAGCCGTGGGAGTGACTTTCAAACCAGTCGAACACCTTGTCCTTCACGTCAGGCGGAATCCCCGGACCGGAATCGGTCACGGTGAAGACCACGCTGTGCTCGGTCCGCTTCGCGGTCAAGCCGACGATGGCATCCTGGGGCGAGAATCCGACGGCATTGGCCAAAAGGTTATACAGCACCTGCACTATCCGGCGCTCGTCGGCCACGAAGCTTCCGATGTTGGAATCGATATCGACCTTGAGCTGGATGCGATCGGTCGCGAGCCGGTCCTGGATGCCTTCCGCGGCGGCCTCAATGGTCTTGCCGATATCGACCGAACCCAGATTGAGCGACATCGCTCCGGCATCGATAGTCGCGAGATCGAGGATGTTGTTGATGATCGCAAGCAGCGCGTCCGTCGAGGTGGTGATGTAACCGAGATACTCGGCCTGCTTCGGCGTCAGTGGACCGGTAACTGGGTCGCTCAGGAAATGCGCAAAGCCGATGATGGTGGTCAGCGGCGAGCGCAGTTCATACGAGACGTGGTGCACGAAATCGACCTTCATCTGGTCGGCGGTCTCAAGCGCCTCGTTGCGCTCGCGAAGCGCGCGCTCGACGTTCTCGGTGTCGGTGATGTCCTGGAAGGTCAGCATGGTGGCGCCGTCCGGCAGCGGCATGGTCATGCAGTCCAGCACGCTGCCGTCCCTGCGTTCCAGCTTCAGCGGTACTTCGACCCGGTTCTCGATCGCCGTGACGGCTTCGCGGATCGTGCGCCACGTCTTGGCGTCGTCGAACAGCGGCTTGCACCAGCTTTCCACCGTTTCGATATGAGGCTGCTCGCGCAGCGCCTCCGGCGACAGCTTCCACGTCCTGGCGAAGGCCGGATTAAACAACTGCGCTCGGCCGTTGCTGCCGAACACCGCAACCGCTTCGCCGAGATTGTCCAACGTTTCACGTTGCACCCGGATCAGCCCATCGAACCGGCGGGCAAGATCGAGGCTTTCAGTAACATCGTCGAACAGATAGGTGACGCCGCCTTCCGGATTCGGCGTGGTCACCACGCTGACGGCGCGCCCGCCGGGGAGATACCAGGTGTCCTTGACCGGCTCGACCGCGCGATACGCCTCATGCAGCTTGGCCTTCCAGGCGCGGAAGTCCGGCTGCTCCGGAAGTTTGCGCCCTGCACGCAGCCGATCGAGCACGCTCGAGTCGTCTGGATTACCGTCGAGAAACACGCCGTCGAGGTCCCAAAGCCTCCGATAGGAGTCGTTATAGAACGCCAGCCGCCGTTGAGCGTCAAACACGGCGACCCCGGAAGATAGCTGATCGAGGGTACGGCGATGCGCCTCCGCCATCCGCACCAGCGCTGCGCGTAGGGCGGTCGCTTCGCTGGCGTCGATGGCGATGCCGGCGCTTCCGCTCCCGAGCTTCAGCGCGTGTATGTCGTAAACGCGCCGCTCGCCGCCGACCACGATCGGCAGCCGGGCGGTGAACGCCGAATTGTCGTTGAGCGCCCGGTTGAGGCCGTCGCGCTGATCGCTTTCGAGCAGTTCGAGATTGCGATTGATAGCGTCTGCGGCGCCTGCGGCTTCGGTGGCTTTTGCATAGGCGGCATTAGCGTAGCGCAGCTCACCTTGCGCGCTTTTGGCCCAGATCGGCCACGGCGCGACGGCGGCGAAGTCGCGCAACAGCTCAGTCTCCTCCAGCAGCGTCTTGTAGCGCAGGTTCGATTCCGCCAGTTCACGGCGGATCCCGCCGAGTTCGCGAATCCGGACAATGGCTTGGCCGCCGATCGCGCGCCCCATGGCCTCCAGCGAGCGCCCGTCGGACGTCGTCACATTGAGCAGAAAACCTTCGCCGGCCTCGCGGAGCGCATCGACAGCATGATCCATCTGCAGCGCCGGCTCGGGCGGCAGCCACGTTCCGAAGGCAAGGATGCGTTGCGGCTGTTCCGGCTCCGGCGAAACCAGCAGGGAGGTGTCACCGCTGATTTTGGGCCGGTCCTCGCCCGCCGCCCAAGAGATCAGAATCTGCGGCTCGGCGAACAACAATGCCCGGAAGCGATCAGCCTGGGCCTGCAGCTCCCCGATCTCGACGCGCAGCCGTGCCTCGCTCGTTGCGGCACGGACACGGGTGCGCATCAGCAGGATTGCGGCCACGACCGAGAAGCCGAGCAGCGCCAGCGCACTGGTTAATGCCGCGAATTCCTGGCGATGGAGGTCGAGGTAGCTCGAGAGCGCATCCATCAGGGTCGCATCGGAGGCGTTTGCGGGCATTACCGATGCGAATGCGAGCACAAATGCGATCAGGCCGTTACGTGCCAGAGACGTGCACGACAGCAGGGTCCGACGCATCGCAACGATCACGTCTGACATCTTCGCCCCAAACCACACGACTTTACGCCCGGCCAAGCCCCGCCGTGCGCGAATCAAACGACAATATCCCTAACGGGAGTCGAGGGGTAAGAGTCCAGATCGTGAACGCGAATCCCGGTGCAAAAAAAGCCGCTAAACGTTTCGTAAATGCTGGTTACGGAAATTAGCGGCCGGTCGAACCGAACCCCCCGCTCCCACGCTCGGTCGAGGAAAGCGTGGGGGTAGCGACCAGTTCGGCCCTCAGCACGGATGCGATCACCATCTGGGCGATGCGCTCGCCGCGCCGGATGGCAAACGGCGCGTCGCCGTGGTTGATCAGGAGAACGCTGATTTCGCCCCGATAATCCGCATCCACAGTGCCCGGCGCGTTAAGCACAGTGACGCCGTGCTTCGATGCCAGCCCCGAGCGGGGACGGACCTGCGCCTCATAGCCCGCGGGCAACGCGACCGAGATCCCGGTCGGCACCAATGCGCGCTGCCCGGGTGCAAGAATCAACGGAAAATCCTCCGTGACCGCCGCCAGCAAATCGAGCCCCGCAGCGTGGGCGCTCTGGTAGCAGGGCAGCGGCAGCCCTTGGCCATGGGGCAATTGCCGGACATCGATTTTGACGTTGAAGCTCACGAACTTTCTCCGACCGTTTTGGCGATCCGCGCCACTAGCTCGGCGGCGACTTCTTCTTTTGTCATCGCTGGCCAGGAATCCACATTGATTTCCTCGCCTTTCCGGGTCAGCAGATGGACCGTATTGCGGTCGCCGCCCATCACGCCTGTTGCAGGCGAGACGTCGTTTGCGACGATCCAGTCGCAGCCCTTGCGTGCCAGTTTTGCCTTGGCGTTGTCGATCAGGTTTTCGGTTTCCGCGGCGAACCCGATCACCAGGGGCGGCCGTCTGTCCTTCAATTTGGAAATGGTGGCGAGGATGTCCGGATTTTCCACAAGTTGCAGCGGCGGCATACCGTCGATAGTCTTTTTCAGCTTCTGCTCGCCTTGATGCGCGACGCGCCAGTCGGCGACGGCGGCGGCAAAGATCGCAAGATCCGCCGGGAGGGCTGCTTCGACCGCCCGCAGC